>NZ_JBGLYU010000018.1:0-96846 GCF_047304235.1 Variovorax sp. Varisp36 | reverse complement strand
ATCGCAGCGGCAGGTGCGGGCGCGGGCGCGGGCCGGTGGAACAGGCGGCGAGCGTTGCTACGATCACAAGCCCGACCAGCCACTGGAGTCCATTTCTCATGGGTTTGATTCTGCTTGAAGCCCTCGCCGCGGGACTCGTGTTCATCTTGATCATCTGGTGGACCATGTTTTCCGGCCGTAACAAGGGCGAATTGCACGACGACGACCCACCCGAAGCCGGCCGCGACGCCACCAACGGGAACCCGCCGCCGGAAACGTGAATTGCTTGCGCAGTCCCGCGCCGCGCAGCCATGTCGGACAATCGCCCCATTGCTATTACTTTAGTAGCAATCATCGCAGCATTGACGCGCGATGGCGAAACTTTTCTTATTTTCCCCAGGGCTTTGAGCCCGTACCATCGCGTACGCCCGGAAGCTAAGCTGTGGCCCGCCTGAATCATCCTTGAAAGGGATTGCCATGAAAAAGTTCGTACTCGCAACCACCGCCACGGCGCTCATCCTGTCCGGCTGCGCCGGCGGCATGACTGACACGCAGCGCAACACCGGCATCGGCGCCGGCATCGGCGCGCTGGGCGGCGCCGCCATCGGTTCGGCCACCGGCGGCAACCGCGGTGCCATCGGCACGGGCGCGGTGGTCGGCGCGGCCGCCGGCGCGCTCGGCGGCTACCTGTGGTCGCAGCGCATGGAAAACCAGAAGCGCCAGATGGAAGCCGCCACGCAGGGCACCGGCGTCGCCGTGACCCAGACACCCAACAACGAGCTGAAGCTGCAGATTCCGAGCGACGTGTCCTTCGACGTGGGCCGCGCCAACATCAAGCCGAACTTCGCGCCGGTGCTCGACCAGTTCGCCAACGGCCTGCGCAACAACCCGAACGCCGAGGTGCGCATCATCGGCCACACCGACAGCACCGGCTCGGACGCCATCAACAACCCGCTGTCGGTCGAACGCGCGGCCAGCACGCGCGACTACCTCGTGGCGCACGGCGTGAACGCGGCGATCTTCCGCATCGAGGGCCGCGGTTCGCACGAACCCATTGCCGACAACAACAGCGACGCAGGCCGGGCGCAGAATCGCCGCGTCGAAATCTACATGGGTGAGCGCGGGCCGCGAGGCTGAGCGTTCACCGCATGGGGAAACCGGCCGCGCTGAAAGGCCGGTTCCCGCCACTACCGTTCCATTGGTCCATTAAGAGGGAATCTCATGAGGAAGTTCGTTGTTTCGAGTGCGGCCGCGGCCGCGTTGCTTTTCATCGCGGGCTGCGCTTCGCAGTCGCAGCCACCGGCCACCGCCGCGCCGGCCGCCGCAACGGCCGCGCCAGCCAACAGCTGGACGGCCCGCCTGGCCGCGTTGAAGACTGATCTCGAAACCTCCACCAAGGGCACGGGCGCGGTGATCGAGCAGACCGCCGACAACCAGCTGCACGTGGTGATCCCGAACGAGCTGTCGTTCGACTCCGGCCGCGCCAACGTCAAGCGCAACCTCGCGCAGGTGCTCGACAAGGTCGCCGAAGGCCTGAAGAGCGCCACCGCCGCCAGCGTGCGCGTGGTGGGCCATACCGACAACACCGGCAGCGAGGAAGGCAACGAGCGCCTCTCGGTGAGCCGCGCGGACAGCGTGCGCAACCACCTCGTGAGCCGCGGCGTGTCGACCACGGCCATCACGACCGATGGCCGCGGCTCGCGCGAGCCGCTGGCCGACAACGGCACGGTCGCAGGCCGCGCACAGAATCGCCGCGTCGAGATCTTCGTCGCCGAGAAAGCCTGACCCCCAGGCTTCGCGCACTTCGTGTCGCTTCGCCAACCCCCTTTCAGGGGGCAACACCTGCGGCCCGGCAAAGCCGGTTCCGCGGTGTTCGCTTGGAAAAGGCCGGGCGCCGCCGTTAAAGATCTCTGAGGCGGTTGGCTAGTTCTACGGCTGACTTCACTTCCATTTTTTCGAACACGCGCGCGCGGTGGACTTCCACCGTGCGCACGCTGATCGCGAGCTGGTCGGCGATCAGCTTGTTCGGCAGGCCCTCGACCACGAGCCGCATCACGTCGCGCTCGCGATCAGTCAGCTCGGCGATGCGCTCGCTCAGCCCGCGGCGCAGGCGCTGCACTTCCAGCGCCTGCAGCGACGCACTCAACGCATGCTCGATGCGGTCGACGAGCGCGTTGTCCGAGAACGGCTTCTCGCAGAAATCGAAGGCACCGCGCTTCACCGCATCGACGGCCGTCGGCACGTCGGCGTGGCCGGTCAGGAAGATCACCGGCATCGCTGGCAGCAGGCCGCGCTCGGCCAGCCGGTCGAACAGCACCAGCCCGCTGGTGCCGGGCATGCGCACATCGAGCAGCAGGCACAGCGGCTGTGCGGGCAGCGGGCCCTGGTCGAGGAACTGCTCGAACGCCTCGGCACTGCCGAAGTGCTCGCTGGCCAGGCGGCGCGAGCGCAGCAGCCAGGCCAGCGCCTCGCGCACGCTGGCGTCGTCGTCCACGATGAAGATCAAGCCGTCGATCAGTGGTTGCATGTCATGGGATCCAGCAGAAGATTGATTGTCTGAAGGGCGCCGTCAAGCGGCCGGCAGCGTGAAACGGAATACGGTGCCGCGCGGCTTGTTCGGCTCGAACACCAGCGCCCCGCCGTGCTGCTCCACCACCGTGCGGCACAGGCTCAGGCCGAGCCCCATGCCGTCGGCGCGCGTGGTGAAGAAGGGGGTGAAGAGCCGCTCGGCCACGTCCTCGCCGATGCCGCTACCCAGGTCGGCCACCGAGAATTCGAGCCAGCGCCGCCCGTCTTCCTGTCCCGTGCCCCCCACCGCGACAGCGCGCGCCACGCGCAGCCGCAGCACGCGGCTGCCGGCGTTGTCGGGGCCGTCCATGGCCTGCATCGCATTGCGCGCGAGGTTCAGCAGCACCTGCTCGACCAGCGTGCGGTCGCACATGGCCGCCGGCAGGCGGTCCTCGAGCACCACCTCGATGGTCACGCCGAGCTTGCGCGCCTGCAGCCGCACCAGGGGCAGCACCGCGTCGATCAGCGCCTGCGGCGCGACGGCCTCGCGCGTGCGGTCGCGCCGGCGCACGAAGTCGTGCACGCTGCGAATGACCTGGCCCGCGCGGTCGGCCTGCTCGGCGATGCGCTTCACCGCCATCGCCACTTCGCCCTGGTCGCCCTTCGCATGCGGGCCGAGCAGGTTGAGCGAGCCGCTCGCATAGCTGGCGATGGCGGCCAGCGGCTGCGTGAGCTCGTGGCTCAGCAACGATGCCATCTCGCCGACGGTCGCCAGCCGTGCGCTGGCCTGCAGCCGCTCCTGGCTGGCGCGCGAGAGCTCCTCGATGCGGCGCTGCTCGCTCACGTCGATGAACGCGCTCATCCAGCCGGTCTGCACCTTGTGGGCGTTGATCAGCGGCGCTTCGAAGATCAGCACCGGAAAGCGCGTGCCGTCCTTGCGCATGAAGACCGACTCGAAGCCTTCGCGCGGCGGCATGCCGCCGGCAAGGCGCCGGGCCTGCCGCTGCTGATACTCGTGCGCCAGTTCGGTCGGCCAATAGGGTGCGTCGGCGCTGTCCGCCATGAGCTCCTCGGGGCTGAAGCCGACCATCTCGCAGAAGGCCGGGTTCACGTAGGTGATGCGGCCCTGCAGGTCGCGCGCGCGCAGGCCGGTGATGACCGAGTCTTCCATCGCCTTGCGGAAGGCCAGCGCGTCGGCCAGGTCGCGCTCGGCGCGCAGGCGCCTGCGCGTGTCGCGCGCGAGCAGCACCAGCACCGACACCAGCGCGATCGAGATTGCCGTGACCAGCGCGGTGAGCATGTTCGGGAACAGGTCGGGCGCGGCGCGCCAGCCGTCGACGCGCAGCATCAGCGCGGCGCCCGGCAGGTCGATCAGCTGCTGCGAGGTGAACACCCGCGTACCGACTCGCCGCGAACTGCCGAGCGCCACCAGCCGCGTGCCGTCGGCCTCGGTGAATGCCACTTCCTGGCCGCGCGTGAGCGTGGGGCCGACCAGCTCGATCAGCGCATCGCGCAGCGAGTAGCTCGCCACGAGGTAGCCGCCGCCATCGATCGGCAGGCACAGCTCCATCACCTCGATGCCGCCGCCACCGGCGATCGGCACGTAGTGGCTCGGCGAATAGGCCGGCGCGCCGAGCTTGCGCGCGGCGGCGCAGGCCAGCATCACGTCGGACTGCTCGGGGCCGCGGCTCTCCTCGTCGAGGAGGCGCATGCGGTAGGGCGTGTTGACGGCCTGCTGCGTGCGCATGGCGGCATCGCGCCATTCGAGCCGCAGCCATTCGCGGTGCTCGCGCAGCAGCGCGGCCGCGGCCGTGGACCATTGTGTGCGGTCGGCGCCCGGGGCCTGCGTGGCGCGCAGGCTCTGCGCATTGCGCTGGAAGCCGCTGCGCAGGTCGGAGACCGCGTCGGCGGTGTCGCGGTCGAGCGCGGCCTGCACCTGCTCGACCTCGTGCCGGCCGGCGAGCCACACCACCGTCACCAGCAATACCGACACCAGCACCGCCATCAGCAGCCACAGGAACCAGCGCTGCCACAGCGAGCGCAGCCGCGCGAACGCCAGCAGCGCCCACCGCTGCGGTGCGACGGTCAGCAGCGCATCGGACATCGCTAGAGAACGCGGTGCGAAAGCACGGGCAGCTGCGCGCGCGTGCTTTCGACCCTCGCGGCATCGATGTCGAACAGCACCACGCCTTCTTCGCTGGCCTGCTGCGCGACCACCGCGCCCCAGGGGTCGACGACCAGCGACTGGCCCCAGGTCCGGCGGCCGTTCTCGTGCGTGCCGCCCTGCGCGGGTGCGACCACCCAGGCCAGGTTCTCGATGGCGCGGGCGCGCAGCAGCACCTCCCAGTGGGCGGCGCCGGTAGTGCGCGTGAAGGCGCTGGGCACCAGCAGCAGGTCGGCGCCCTGCTTCGCGAGCGCGCGGTAGAGCTCGGGAAAGCGCAGGTCGTAGCACACGCTCATGCCCACGCGCCAGCTGTGGCCGTCGCGCGAGGGCAGGTCGAACACCACGGGCTGCGTGCCGGGCGCGATGACGCGGCGCTCGTCGTAGCGCTCGGTGCCGTTGTCGAAGAAGAAGAGATGGATCTTGTCGTAGCGCGCCACGCACCGCCCCTCGGGCGAGAAGGCCAGCGAGCTGTTGAACACGTGCTCGGCGTCGGCGCTCTCGATGGGCAGCGTGCCGCCGACGATCCACAGGCCGAACTCGCGCGCCGCGTCGGCCAGGAAGCCCTGCACCGCGCCTGCGCCGGCGGTCTCGCGCAGGCCCAGCTTGTCGGTGTCGCGCGCGCCCATCATGCAGAAATACTCGGGCAGCACCGCCAGCTCGGCGCCGGCCGCGGCCGCCTGCGCGAGCAGGCCGTGGGCGCGAGCGAGGTTGGCTTCGCGGGCGATGGCCGACACCATCTGGATGGCTGCGACTTTCATTGCGTGGTCTCCGTTTTCTTGCCTTCGTTCGCGGCCGGCGAACCCGGCAGGCCGGGGATGGCCGGAATGCTCTGGGGCAGCAGTTGCAGCGTGCGCGGCACCTTCGCTATTTTGGGGTCGGCCCAGGTGCCTTCGATATGGAACTCCTGCGTAGCGGCCGCCGCCAGCGGCTTGCTCAATACCCATTGGGCGAGGAAGGTGCCCAGGCCGATGGCCGGGTTGATGGCGGTGGCCACGAGCGCGGCCGTGCCCGCATTGATCTCGGGCACCACCACCACGCGCAGGTTCTGCGTCTCGCGCACGATGTCGGCCGAGCCGTCCATCAGCGCGGCGGCGTTGACGCCCTTCATCTGCAGGTTGTTGGTGCTGGCGATGCCCTTGTTGATCTTCGCGTCGCCGCGAATGAAGTCGAAGGCGAAGCCCTGGCTGAAGACGTCGCGGAAGTCGAGCGTGAGCCGGCGCGGCAGCGCCTGCAGGCTCAGCACGCCGAGCAGCTTGGCCAGGCCCGGGTCGGCCTTGAGGAACTGGCCCTGCTCCACGTCGACCTGCAGCTGCCCGCCCAGGCTCGGGTAGTCGAGCGAGAACGGCGAACCGCGCCAGTTGACATCGCCCTCGATCCGCCCGCGGCCGCGCAGCAGCACGCCCGGCATGCCGAAGCGCGTGAGCAGGTCGCCGGCATCGCTGATGTCGAGCTTGAACGTCATGGCGGTGCGGCGCTGGCCGGCCGCGGCACCAGGCACCGCCGCCCAGCTGCCCTTGGCCGCGAAGCTGGCCTCGGGCATGGTGAAGGTCAGCTTGTTGAGCGCCCATTCGCGGCTCGCACCCCCGCGGTTGACCGCGTCGATCTCGGCGCGGCCCAGGCGCTTGCCGAGCAACTCGAAATCGTCGATCACGATGTCGAGCGCCGGCAGGGTGCCGGGCTGCTCGTCGAGCAGGGTCTCGACCTGCGTGGCCTCGGCCGGTGCGATCTTCAGCCGCGCGAGCCGCGCATGGAGGCGCCCGGCCTGCGCGTGGCGGTATTCCGCATAGCCGCTGAGTTCGGTGGCGTCGATGTTGGCGCGCCAGACAGCGCCGTCGCGCGTACCGCCGAGCACCACGTTGTGCAGCGTGCGGCCCGCGATGCCGAGCTGCTGCGCGCGCACCGCGATGCGCGTGGGCAGGTAGGCCTGCGAGGGGTCGTCGGTGCGCTCCGCCGTCTCGGTGCCGGTGCCGGTCGCCTCGCCGAGCAGCGCCTGCCATGCCGCCATGTCGAGCTTGGCGACGTTGACGTTCGCGAACACGCCTTTGTCGGGCAGGCTGGCCGTCTCGCCGGCCGCGAGGCCGACGCCGATGCTGCCGCGCAGCACGCGCGCCTCGTTGCCAGCGAGATCGCGCACGTACTGGACGGCGCCGACGCGGCCGAGGTCGAGCGAGAGCTGGTCCTGCGTGGCGACGATGGCACCTTGTTTCGTGGTTTCGCGCGCGAGCACCTTCTTCTCGATGCGCAGCGGCATCTGCTCTTCGGCCGTCTTCACGAGCGGCGGCGGCAGCTGCAGCGCCAGGCCCTGCAGGCTGCTGGTGAGCGAGAACTCGGGCGTGCCGTCGCGCATCGAGAAAGTGGCCGCATAGGGTGTACTGCCGGTCGCCTTCTTCGCGAGGCGAGCGAGCCAGTCGACCTCGCGCGCACCGCGCAGGCCCTCGGCCGTGGCCGTGCCCTGCGCCTTCAGGGCCACCTCGCGATTCGGGCCGGTGAAGCGGCCGCGGCCTTCGACGCGGATGTCGCCGCCGAGTAGCCTGGCCTGCACGCCGGCCAGGGAAAAGCCGGTTTCGGTGAAGCTGAGCGTGCCCTTGGCCTGCGTGAGCGAAGGCGCCTCGGGCACGACTTGCAGCTCGTTGTCGGCCAGCGCCACAGTGGCCTGCACCTTGGCGTTTTCCATGGCCGCGAGGGGCAGTTCGAGGTGCAGCTTGTAGTCGGCCGAACCGGTGGCGCGCGCGGTCCGCATGATCTCGCCGGTTTCGCCGGCCAGCGGCGCGCCCGCGCGCAGCACCTCGCCGAGCGGCCCCTTGGCCTGCGCATCGACGCGCAGCATCGAGGCATGGTGCGACATGTCGGCGATCTGCGCCTCGGCCTTGGTGATCTCGACACCGGGTGCACCGACGATCCGGCCGCGCGCGTTGCGCACCAGCATGCCGGCGCGCTCGAACACGAGCTCGCCCGACAGGCCGGTGAGCGGCGGCCACACCGGGGCGGGCGTGCCGTTGCGCAGCGGCGCGGAGGACGGCGGCACGTAGGCGTAGTTGACGTCGGCCACCTTGGCGGCGATGCGGAAGTCGCCCTGCTTCGGGTCCATGAAGGGCATGTCGTGCAGGTCGCCGCGCACGCGGAAGTCGACGCTGCTGGCGACGCCCTTGGTGACGGCGTTGCGCACATAGTCGCGCGTGTGCTGCGGAATGTCGAGCGGCAGGTAGCGGAACACGCGCGTGCCGTCGGCGCGGGTCAGCTTGCCCTGCAGGTCGAGCACGCCGGGAAAGCGTCCGTGGCCGCTGGAGACGGCCGGGTCGCTGGTGCGCCAGGTGGCTTCGGCATCGCCCTCGGCGTCGGTGTTGGCGAAGCGCAGCTTCGACAGCTGCAGCTGCGCGTTGCCGTTGTCGAGCTTCCATTGCAGCTGCGCCGAGAGCCGGTCGATGGGAATGACCGGCTCTTCGAACACGCCCGGGAATTCGAGCGTGCCCTGTGCGATGGCGAGCGTGGCGGTGCCGCCGGTGTGGGAGGCGTCGAAGTCGACCGCGGCGCCGCTCAGGCCGGGGGTGCCGGGACGGGTCTTGGGCGGTGTGGCCGCCGCATCCAGCCTGCCGGGCTGCGAGGCGATGCGCAGGCCGCTGACGCGGCCCTTGGCCTGGTAGCGGCTGGGCGCCCCCAGCGGGCCCTGCCAGTTCAGGTCGACACGCTCGACGAGGCCGCGCGGCGCGTAGGCGTCGAGCATGCGGTGCGTGGCATCGCCCAATGGCAGCCGGTCGGCGATGAGGGCCAGCGCAGCCAGGTCGAGGCGGTCGGCTCGCAGCGCGCCGTGCTCGGGCGTGCGGCCCCGGTTCGGCGTGTGCTGCAGCCACAGGTTGCCGCCGGGCCAGCGCAGGCCGTCGCTGGTGTCGAACTGCAGCGCGGTGGTCGAGAACTCCAGCGTCTCCTCGGTGAGCTGCCCCGCGAGGCGGCCGGTGACGGTGCGCAGCACCAGCGGCTGCAGGCCCTTGTCGAGCGACACGTCGACCTTGTCGAGCCCCAGGTCGGCCGCGCCGCCGACGACCTGGCCGTCGTCCACGTCGGCCCACACGCGCAGCGCGCCGTTGCCTTCGCGGATGCGGGCGTCGAGCGACACGTACTGGCCCAGCCGGGTCACGTCGATGTAGGGCAGGTCGGCATAGAGCTGGCCGTCCCAGGTCTGCCAGTGGCCGCTGCGGATGGACAGCAGCGGCTGGCGGAACTGGCCGCGCAGGGTGAAGCGCTGGCCCCAGCCGGCCGGCGGCGTGGCGTCGAGCCGCAGCCCGTGGCGCCGGGCGCTGTTGCGCGCGACGAAGCGCACGTCCGTCAGCAGCAGCGGTTCGGCCTGGCGCTGCTCGTCGGTCCAGCGCACGGTGCCGCCTTCGATGACCAGTTCGCGCTGGGCAAAAAACCAGTCGGCACCGCGAGTTTCTCCGCTCGTGTCGGTCGCCATGTGCAAACCGGCCACATGGAGTTTTCCCTGAGTGTCGCGACGCACGTCGAGTTGCGGTCCCTCGATGTAGAGCTGCTCGAAGTTGAGCCTCCAGAGCGAGCGCGGCGACACGCTGGCCACCACGCGCACGAGGCGCAGGGCCTCGCGCTTGCCGGCGTCGAGCAGCACCACGTCGCGCAATTCGAAGGCCGGGAAAAGCCCTTCGGAGCGGGCGGTGATCGATCCAATGCGGACCGGCACGCCGATCGCCTTGCTAGCCTGTGTCTCCAGTGCACCGCGGAAATCGCCGATTCGCGGCACAATCCACGCGTGTAGGACAACGACTGACAGCGCCAGCAGAAGCCATGCAGCGATCAACAGACTCAGCAGCCAGCGCGCTGTCACAGCGGTTAATTTGAGCAGACGTGAAGGGGAAGACGCCGTGTCGTTCATTGAGGATCGCGCTGTGTCGGGAATTATGACCGCCAGCATTCAGAGGGGTTCCACGGAAACCAGCATCAGTGTGAACCACTTGCCAGACACTTCGACGCAGGCCGCGTCATCTTCTTACTCACGCTTCGTGCAGCGCCTGCGTCGCAGGTATGCGGCCGAGCTTTCATTGCTTCCCCCTGGTGCGCCGCGGCGCGAGTCGATGATGGTGGCTTACGAGGCATTGCGCCGGCGTGGGGACAACGTCGGCGATGCACTGCGGATTGTGCGGCAGCTCGTGATGGAGCGGCTCGTGACCCTCGACTGCGACGAACAGGCGCCGCTGGCCGTGGTGACCACCGCCGTCACCGAACTGGCCGAGCTGGCACTCGATATTGCGTGCCAGGACGCCTGCCACGAACTCGACACCGCGCACGGCGCCCCGCTTGGCCCCGAAGGCCAGCGCTCGCAGCTGTGGATCGTCGGCATGGGCAAGCTCGGCGCGCGCGAGCTCAACGTGTCGAGCGACATCGACCTGATCTACCTCTACGACGTCGACGGCGAAACCGCCGGCGATGCCGACGGCCGCGGCCGGTTGTCGAACCAGGAATACTTCGGGCGCGCCGTGAAGCGCATCTACGCGCTGGTGGGCGACACCACCGAGCACGGCTTCGTGTTCCGTGTCGACCTGGCGCTGCGGCCCAACGGCAATTCGGGCCCGAGCGTGGTCTCGCTCGATGCGCTCGAAGAATATTTCCAGGTGCAGGGCCGCGAGTGGGAGCGCTTCGCCTGGATGAAGAGCCGGGTGGTGGCGCCGCGCGACATCGTGCTCGCGGGCCAGGCCCAGGGGCTGCGCGGCGCGGTGCTGCCTTTCGTGTTCCGGCGCTACCTCGACTACAGCGTGTTCGATTCGCTGCGCGTGCTGCACCGGCAGATCCGCGAGCAGTCGGCGCGCCGCAGCGCCGGGCGGCCTGAGCGCGCCAACGACGTGAAGCTGTCGCGCGGCGGCATCCGCGAAATCGAGTTCACCGTGCAGCTGCTGCAGGTGGTGCGCGGCGGCCAGTTCCCCGAACTGCGCACGCGGCCCACGCTCGATGCGCTGCAGCGCCTCGCGCGCGCCAACCTCATGCCGCAGGAAACCGCCGATGCGCTGGCGGCGGCCTATGAGTTCCTGCGCCGCGTGGAGCACCGCATCCAGTACCTCGACGACCAGCAGACCCACGCGCTGCCGGTGTCCGACGACGACCTGCGCTGGATTGCCCAGACCATGGGCTACGACTGCTGCGCCTTCCTCGAGCAGCTCGACACGCACCGCGAGTTCGTCGCGCAGGAGTTCGACAAGCTGCTCGGCGGCGAGAAGCCCTGCAACGGCAAGTGCAATGGCAAGAAGGCCTCTGCCGCGCCGGCCGATCTCGCCGATCTGCTCGACGATCTGCCAGCCGCCTTCGCCGACCGCATCCGCGACTGGTGCGAAACGCCGCGCGTGCTCGCCCTGCGCGAGGAAACGCGCGGGCGGCTGCGCCAGCTGGTGCAGCGCACCGGCCAATGGCTCAAGGAGCCCGATGGCGACGGCCCGGGACAAACGCCGCGCCATGTCGACGCGGCCTTGCGCTGGGCCGACTGGATCGAACCGCTGCTGCGCCGCGAGAGCTACCTCGCGCTGCTGGTCGAACGCCCGGCCGTGCAGCAACGCCTGCTGCGCCTGCTCGGCGCCGCGAAGTGGCCCGCGCGCTACTTGATGCAGCACCCGGGCGTGATCGACGAGCTGGCGAGCGACGAAATGCTGTCGGGCCGCTTCGTGGCCGCCGAGTTCGAGCGCGAGCTCGAGGCGCGCCACGCCTCGCTCACCCGCACCGGCGAAGCCGACGAAGAGCGCCTGCTGAACCTGCTGCGCCACGCCCACCACGCCGAGGTGTTCCGCACGCTGGCACGCGACGTCGATGGCCGCATCACGGTCGAGCAGGTGGCCGACGACCTGAGCGCGCTGGCCGACACCACTTTGCGCGTGACCGCCCACTGGTGCTGGCCGCACGTGCGCAACCGGCACCGCGAGGTGCCGCAGTTCGCGATCATCGGCTACGGCAAGCTGGGCGGGAAGGAACTGGGCTACGGCAGCGACCTCGACATCGTGTTCGTCTATGACGACGACGACGAGCGCGCCGGCGAGGTCTACGCCGCCTATGTGCGCAAGCTCATCAACTGGCTCACGGTGAAGACGCGCGAAGGCGACCTGTTCGAGATCGATACCGCCTTGCGTCCCAACGGCAACTCGGGCCTGCTGACCACCAGCTTCGAAGCCTACGAAAAGTACCAGCTCGGCCGCGGCAGCAATACCGCGTGGACCTGGGAACACCAGGCCATGACGCGCGCGCGCTTCGTGCTCGGCAGCGAGGACCACGGCGCCGAACTCGGCGCGCGTTTCGACCAGGTGCGCGAGGCCGTGCTGGTGTCGCCGCGCGACCGCGAGGCGCTGAAGGCCGAGATCATCGCGATGCGCGACAAGCTGCGTGGCGCGCGGCCCGTGAAGGCCGACCGGTTCGACGTGAAGCACAGCCCCGGCGGCATGGTCGACGCCGAATTCGCGGTGCAGTTCCTGGTGCTGTCGTCGTCGGGCGAGCACCCCGAGCTGATTCCGAACGTGGGCAACATCGCCCTGCTGCTGCGCGCCGAACTCGCGGGACTGCTGCCTGAAGGCGTGGGCCGCAATGCGGCACGGGCCTATCGCGAGCTGCGCCGCGTGCAGCATCGCGCGCGCCTGAACGAAGAGCCGACCCAGGTCACACCGCCCGCACTGGCCGCCGAGCGCGACGCGATGCTGGCACTATGGAAGGCCGTATTTGGCTGACGGCGTCCGTTCTCCCGCCACCACCGCGCTGGCCGCGTGCGCGGTCGCCGTCGCCATCCTTCTTGCGGGCTGCGCCGGCGGTCCGCGCGGCGGCGTTGCCAGCGGCCGCGACGGGGCAGGCACGAACATTCCGCCGGACCTCGCCAGCGTGCCCGACGCCGAGCCCCGCATCGAATCCATCCGTGCCAGCGGCGGCACCAGCAAGCCGTACACCGTGCTGGGCCGCGGCTACCAGCCGATCACCGACGACCGGCCCTTCCGCGAATCGGGGCTGGCCTCCTGGTATGGCCGCAAGTTCCATGCGGCATCCACTTCGAGCGGCGAGCCCTACGACATGTACGCAATGACCGCCGCGCACAAGACGCTGCCGCTGCCGAGCTACGTGCGCGTGCGCAACCCCGCCAACGGGCGCGAGGTGATCGTGCGCGTGAACGACCGCGGGCCCTTCGTGGACGGCCGCGTCATCGACCTGAGCTACACGGCCGCGCTGAAGCTCGACCTGCTGCGCGGCGTAGCGCCGGTGGAGATCGAGCGGATCACGAACGAGGACATCCGCACCGGCGCATGGCGGCGCGACGCCGGCACGGCCTACGCCGCTGCGCCCGCCCCCGTGCCCGTCTCCGCGCGGGTGCCGGCGGCACGTGCGGCGAGCGCGCAGCAAGTGCGGGTGCCGGCCGAATGGGTGGCGCCGATAGCCGCGGCGGACAACGACATGCCGCCGCCCGCGTCGACGATGCCGGTCGCGCCGCAGACACCGATGGCGACGGGCAATCCGCCCGGCACCGAAACCGAATCGGCACAGTGGCCGCCTTCCACGCCGCCACGCCAGGCCATCGTGGTGAACGACCTCGCGCCGCTGCAGGCCGCACCTTCACCATCCGCGCTGCCGGCAGCCGGAGCGCCCGCACCGTCCACCGCCCTGCCGGGCTTCTGGGTTCAGCTCGGCGCGTTCCGTGAGCGCGAAGGTGCCGAGAGCCTGCAGAACCAGGCGTCCCGCGGCGTGCCTTCGCTGGCATCGCAGCTGCGGGTTTTCAGCGAGGCTGGCACGCACCGGCTGCAGGCCGGTCCCTTCACCTCGCGCAATGCGGCCGGCGAGGCGGTCACGCAGCTGCGCGAGAGCCTGCGCATCTCGCCGATGGTGGTGGAGCGCCACTGAGCGCTGCCCCGAGGCCGCCTCGGCGACGGCTCAGGGCATGGCCTTGACGGCCACCGGCATGCGCATGCCGACGCCCATGCGGTTCCAGGCATTGATCTGCGCGATGGCGACGGAAAGCTCGGCGATCTCGACTTCGCTGAAATGCGCCCGCAGCGCCTCGAACTCGGCGTCGCGGCCGCCATGATGCTCGGACAGGCGCGTCAGCGTTTCGGCCCAGGCGAAGGCGGCACGCTCGCGCTCGCTGAAGAAGCTCACTTCGCGCCAGGTCGCGAGGCTGTTGATGCGCTGCCAGTCTTCGCCCTGCTGGCGCAGGTCGCGCACGTGCATGTCGAGGCAATAGGCGCAGCCGTTGATCTGCGAGACACGGGCGTAGACCAGGTCGAGCAGCGTCTTGCCGAGCGTGGTGGCCTCGTAGGCGCCGTTCACGCCGAGCATGGCCTGGAAGGCCTTGGGGACGGTCTTGTACCAGTTGAGACGGGGGGTGCTGTTCATGGTGCTCTGACTCCAATGAGTGGGTTGAAACGAATCTGCCTACCCCCTGAAGACGTGCCGGCCGAGCGCCTTGTGACACATCGCGCGAAATTATTCTTTCGGCGAAGAAAAATACAGGCGTGCGATGTGCGCCAGCTTGTCCGGGTTGCGCTGCGCGCGGATGCGCACGATCCGCTCGTCCTCGATCTCGAAGGTCTGGGCCGATTCGAGTGCGCCGTCGACGAAGCGCAGCAGCCCGGGCTCGCCGTTGATCTCGACCAGCTCCATGCGCACCGCCGGCCCCAGGCGGCGCCAGAGCGCGAAGTAGAGCTGCGCCAGGCGCTGGCTGCCGCGCAGGATCTTGCTGAAGCTCTGCACCTTGCCGCCGCCGTCGCCAATGAGTTCGACGTCCTCGGCCATCAGCGCCTTCAGGTCCTGCAGGCTGCCGCGCGCGGCGGCGTCGGCGAAGGCGCGCAGCAGGCGCTGCTGCGTTTCGCGCGGCACGCTGAAGCGCGGGCGCCCCTCCTGCACCTGCGCCTTGGCGCGGTGCACGAGCTGGCGGCAGGCGGCCTCGCTCTTGCCGAGCGTGCGGGCGATTTCGTCGTAGTCGGCGTCGAACACTTCGCGCAGCAGGAAGGCGGCGCGGGCCTCGGGCGCGAGGCGCTCCAGCACCGCGAGGAAGGCAACGGAGATGTTGTCGGCGCGCTCGAGCAGCTGTTCGGGGCTTTCCGGCGCATCGGTCAGCACAGGCTCGGGCATCCAGGCGCCGATGTAGTGCTCGCGCTGGACCTTGGCGGCGCGCAGCCGGTCGATCGACAGGCGGGTGACGACGGTCACGAGCCAGGCTTCGGCGCTGTCGAAGCTGGCCTTGTCGGCTTCGTGCCAGCGCAGCCAGGCGTCCTGAACGACCTCTTCGGCCTCGGCCATGGAGCCGAGCATGCGGTAGGCGATGCCCTGCAGGCGGCCGCGGTGGCTGTCGAAGGTGGGGGTCGGGTCGTCCATGACCATAAGACGGATGACAGCCGAGGTTTGTGACAACCCCTAAAGAGAGGGCGGCATTTCCGGCAGGGCCGCCGCGCACGGCCGCCCGCCGCAGGGGGCTGGCGAAGCGACACGAAGTGCGCGCAGCCTGGGGGCGAACAACAGCTATGCGCCTTGGTATTCAGGCTTGGGGCCGAGGGTGGCCGCGATTTCCTTGCGGTACCGGTTCAGCTCCTGCACGGTCTTGAAGCTGCGGTTCATCAGCAGGCTCAGGTTGTGCAGGATGCGCTCGCCGACCTTGGTTTCCCAGACGGCGTCGAACTTGATCTGCTTGTCGAGCCAGTGCTCCAGCCAGTCCGGGTCGGGCATGCGGCTCTGGATGGTGTCGTTGGGGAACAGCGCCTTGTTGACGTGCAGGTTCGTCGGATGCAGCGCCTGCGCGGTACGGCGCGCGCTGGCCATCAGCACGCCGACCTTGGTGAAGGCGGCACGGGCCTCGTCGCCGAACTTCTCCATCGCGCGCTTCATGTATCGCAGGTAGGCGCCGCCGTGGCGGGCTTCGTCCTGGCTCAGCGTGGTGTAGATGTGCTTGATGACCGGCTCGGTGTGCCACTGGGCGGCGCGGCGGTACCAGTGGTTGAGGCGGATTTCGCCGCAAAAATGCAGCATGAGGGTTTCGAGCGGCGGGGCCGGGTCGAAGTCGAAGCGCACTTCGTGCAGTTCCTGCTCGGTGGGCGCGTGCTTGGGGCTGAAGCGCTTCAGGTATTCCATGAGCACCAGCGAATGCTTTTGCTCCTCGAAGAACCAGATCGACATGAAAGCGGAAAAGTCGCTATCGTGGCGGTTGTCGCGCAGGAACATCTCGGTGGCCGGCAACGCCGCCCACTCGGTGATGGCATTCATCTTGATGGTCTGGGCCTGCTCTTCCGACAGCAAGGAAGCGTCGAACGACTGCCAGGGAATGTCCTTGTCCATGTCCCAACGGACGGATTCGAGTTGTCTGAAGAGTTCCGGATAGAGCATCAATGTCTTTCTATGGCCGCCGATTTTAGTCGGCCCGTTTGGCGCGACCATGACAGACGCGCGATGATGCGGATATACGCGCCGCTGCGGCACGGATGCACATCTCCTTTTTGAACCAGGATCCCGCGATGCGAACCCTTTTCTTATTGTCGACGCTCTGGCGATGCGCCCCCGCGGTTTCCCTCGTGGCGGGCCTCGTTTCGATGCTGCCGGCCCACGCCCAGACAGCCTCCGCGGCACCCGCTCCGGCAGAGGCCGCGGGATGTCCTGCAATCCTGCAACACACCTTCCCAAGGCTGCAGGACGAAAAACCCCAGTCTTTGTGCCAGTATTCCGGCAAAGTGGTTCTGGTGGTCAATACGGCCAGCTTCTGCGGTTTCACCCCGCAATACAAGGGGCTGGAGTCGCTGGACATGAAATATCGCGCGCGCGGGCTCGTGGTGCTGGGCTTTCCGTCGAACGACTTCGCCCAGGAATCGGGCTCCAACAAGGAAATTGCCGACTTCTGCGAAAGCACTTTCGGGGTGAAATTCCCGATGTTCGCCAAGTCGTCGGTGCGCGGCACCGAAGCCAATCCGCTGTTCAAGCAGCTCGCGCAGGCCTCGGGCACCACGCCGAAGTGGAATTTCTACAAATACCTGATCGGGCGCGACGGCAAGGTCGTACAGGCGTGGTCGAGCATGACGGCGCCCGACGAGAACGGCTTCGTGAACGTCATCGAGAAGCAGCTCGGACCCAATTGACACCGACACGTCCGGTCGTGGTGAATTTGGCGACACAAACGTTTACCAAACGAGCGGGAACCGTGCAGCGGATGCCGCGCTCCTAAATCGCGTGGGCAGCGATTGCCCACCCGTTTTCATGTTGCGAGGTCTTCCGGGTGCTTGTCGTCCGGTCGAAATCCCGAGGCGATTCTTCTCCTCCTCCCTCCCTCCCTCCTTCGCGTCGGGGCGCCTCGCAGCATTTTTGTCTTCCAGCCGCAGACGTTGAAAAGGCGCCTCGCGGCGCCTTTTTTCAGGGTTTGGTGTCGATGAAGCTGGGCCGCAGCATCAGCTTGTCGTACAGCTTGGCCAGGTTGCCGTGCTCCCCCCGCCAGTCGATATCGGGAAAGCGCAGGTCCAGCCAGCCCAGCGTGCAGCCCACCGCGATGTCCGACAGGCTCAGATGGATGCCGCTGCAGAAGGGCTTGTCGCCCAGGCCCTTGGCCATCGCGGCAATGCCGCCCTCAACCTTGTTGCGCTGGCGCTCGATCCAGGCTGCGCTGCGCTCGCCGTCGCTGCGCCCGGCCCAGGTGGCTTCCAGGCGCCAGAGCACGCCGGCGTCCATGACGCCATCGGCCAGCGCCTCCCAGGTCTTGACCTCGGCGCGCTCCCGGCCTTGCTGGGGAATCAGCTTGCCGACCGGCGAGAGGGTGTCCAGGTATTCGACGATCACGCGGGAGTCGAACATCGCCTCGCCGCCTTCCATGATCAGGCAGGGAACCTTGCCGAGCGGGTTGGAATGGGAGATCGTGGTGTCGGAGGCCCAAACGTCCTCGAGCACGAACTGGTAATCGAGCCGCTTCTCCGCCAGCACCACGCGCACCTTGCGCACATAAGGGCTGGCGGCGGATCCGATCAGTTTCATGAAGACTCTCTCCCTGCTTAAATGACGTTTGTTGAGAGTCATTTTAGGTGAACGAGGAAACCGGAGCCCGAATCGGCCCCAATCTGTCGGGACCACCCCACGGACCGGCGGCCGCCTAAAATTCGGGCATGAGCTTTTCCACCGTCTCCGCCCTCTCCCCCCTAGACGGCCGCTATGCGGCCAAACTCGCGGCACTGCGCCCGCTGATGAGCGAACAGGGCTATATGCACCGCCGCGTGCAAGTCGAAGTGGCGTGGTTCATTGCGCTGTCCGACTGCGGCTTCGCCGAATTCAAGCCCCTCACGGGCGGCGCCCGCAAGTACCTGCTGGGCCTCGTGTCCCATTTTTCCGAGGCCGACGCACTGGCCATCAAGGAAATCGAGAAAACCACCAACCACGACGTGAAGGCGGTCGAATACTGGATCAAGTCCAAGTTCGAAGCCCGGCCCGAGCTGCTCGCAGCCGCCGAGTTCGTGCACTTCGCCTGCACCAGCGAGGACATCAACAACACCAGCCACGCCCTGCAGATCCAGGCCGCGCGCGACAAGGTGGTGCTGCCGGCCATCGACGGCCTGATCACCAAGCTGCGCGAAATGGCGCACCAGTTCGCCGGCGTGTCGATGCTCTCGCGCACGCACGGCCAGACCGCCAGCCCGACCACGGTCGGCAAGGAAATCGCCAACGTGACGGTGCGCCTGTCGAAGGCCCGCGCGCAGATCGCCGCGGTGCAGCTGCTGGGCAAGATGAACGGCGCGGTCGGCAACTACAACGCCCACCTGGCCGCCTGGCCTGACTTCGACTGGGAAGCCTTCAGCCGCAAGGTGATCGAAACGCCCGCGCCGCTGGGCCTGGGCCTGAACTTCCAGCCGTACAGCATCCAGATCGAGCCGCACGACTACATGGCCGAGCTGTTCGACGCCGTCGCGCGCATCAACACGATCCTGATCGACTTCTCGCGCGACATCTGGGGCTACGTGAGCCTGGGCTATTTCAAGCAGCGGCTCAAGAAGGGCGAGATCGGCTCCTCGACGATGCCGCACAAGGTCAACCCGATCGACTTCGAGAACGCCGAAGGCAACCTGGGCCTGGCCAACGCGGTGCTGCGCCACCTGAGCGAGAAGCTGCCGATCAGCCGCTGGCAGCGCGACCTGACCGACAGCACGGTGCTGCGCAACATCGGCGTGGCCTTCGGCTACGCCACGCTGGCCTACGCGAGCCTGGCCACTGGCCTGGGCAAGCTCGAACTGAACGAGGAAGCGCTGGCCGAAGACCTCGACGCCTCGTGGGAAGTGCTGGCCGAGCCGATCCAGACGGTGATGCGCCGCTTCGGCGTGCAGGGCGCCTACGAGCAGCTCAAGGAAGTGACGCGCGGCAAGACCGTGACGGCCGAGGCGCTGCACGGACTGATCCGCTCGCTCGCCATTCCGGAGGAGGAAAAGGCCCGCCTGCTGGCCATGACCCCCGCCAGCTACGTGGGCAAGGCGGCGGAACTCGCCAGTAGAATTTAGGCTTCCTGTATCGATGCACCAGCCGCCTGAAGGCGGCTGTTTTGCGTCGGTGGTTATCTTTTCCAGCCAACGCCCCCGCGGGGCGCCAGCCAACAACATTCTCCGAGGGGCCCGCCGCTCCTCTGTTGGTCATGCGCACCCCTCTGAGACGCCTCTGGCTCAAGGTTCATCGCTGGATCGGCCTCACGCTCGGTCCGATCCTCGCACTCACCGCCCTGCTCGGCGCCGTGCTGGTGATGGCGCTGCCGCTCGACCGCCAGGCGCATCCCGACTTCTTCATCGCCCGCTCGGCCGGTGATGCCACCACGGCCGCGCTGCCGCTGGAGCCCCTGCGCCAGCACCTCGCGGCCGAGTTCGGCCCCGACGCCAACTTCACGCTGCGCCCACCGCGCAAGCCCACCGACACGCTGTGGGTGCTGGTGCGCGGCAAGTGGGAAGGCACGCTCTACCTCGACCCCGCCACCGGCGCCGAACAGGGGCGGCGCGGCACGCACGAGGGCGCCTACAACATCCTGTTCGAGCTGCACAGCAGCCTGCTGCTGGACGACGCCGGCAAGGGCGTGCTCGCCTTCGCCGCGCTGGCCTACCTGTTCCTGCTGGTCACGGGCATCGTGCTGTGGTGGCCGGTGCGCTGGCCGCCCTCGCTGCGCATCGTGCTGAACCGCGGGCTGCTGCGCGGCTTGTTCGACCTGCACCGCACCGGCGGCGCGGTGCTCGGGCTGCTGATCGCGGTGTCGGTGGCCACGGGCGCGTACATGGCGTGGCGGCCGCTGGGCGATGCCATCTCCCGCGCGATGGGGCAGCAGCCGCTGAAGCCGCCGGTGATCGCCAAGGGTGCGGCGGCCGGCCCGCGCCTGCCGCTGGACGAGCTCGTGGCCCGCGCCCGGCAGGTGTACCCGGGCCAGCCCATGGGCTTCATCCAGGTGCCCGCCAAGACCAGCCGGCCGATGCGGGTGCGCTTCCGCCTCTCGGACGACCCGCATCCGAACGGCATCGGCTCGGTGTGGCTGAACCCTGTGACGGGCGAGGTGCTGGCCGCGCGCAAGTGGCAGGACCTCGACGCGGGCAACGGCGCGGTGGCGGTGATCTACCCACTGCACACCGGCGAGCTGGGCGGCCCGCTGCACGAGACGCTCACGGCGCTGCTGGGCCTGGCGCTCGGCGGCCTGGGCCTGAGCGGCGTCTGGCTGTGGTGGCGCCGGCGCGCCGTGGCGAGCGCCGCCCGCGACAACGACACGCTTGCCCGAGGCAGGACGGCGCCCTGAACGGCTCCACGCCGCGCGCGACCCACTTCTTCACCATCAAAAAACCGCAGGAGGAATCTCCCTTGTTGTTCACACGCAAACGCACAGCCATCGCGATGGCGCTGCTTCCCCTGAGCCTGCAGGGCTTCGCCGCCGAGGCCGAGCCCGCTGCCGCCGACGCGGCCAAGTCGCTGGAAACCGTCACCGTCACCGGCGACTGGCTCGGCAGCCCCAGCGAAACCAAGGTGCTCGAGCACCCCGGCGCCCGAAGCATCATCGAGCGCAAGCAGATCCAGGAAGGCGGCTCGTCCAACGTGCGCGACGTGCTGCGCCAGATGCCCGGCGTGCAGGTTCAGGAGAGCAACGGCACCGGCGGCAGCGACATCTCGCTCAACGTGGGCGTGCGCGGCCTGACCTCGCGGCTGTCGCCGCGCTCCACCGTGTTGCTCGACGGTGTGCCGCTGGCCTACGCGCCCTACGGCCAGCCGCAGCTGTCGCTGGCACCGCTGTCGCTGGGCAACCTGGAAGCGGTCGACGTGGTGCGCGGCGCGGGCTCGGTGCGCTACGGCCCCCAGAACGTGGGCGGCATCATCAACTTCGTGTCGCGCGCGATCCCGAAGCAGTTTTCGGGCGAGGTGAGCGTGGGCGTGGAAAGCGCCGGGCACGGCGGCGGCACCAAGACCACGCCCAACCTCTTCATCGGCGGCACCAACGAGAACGGCCTGGGCCTGGCGCTGCTGTATTCGGGCACGCACGGCGACGGCTTCCGCCAGAGCAACGACCACACCAGCATCGACGACCTGATGCTCAAGGGCGCCTACCGCATCTCGAAGACCGACGACGTCGCCATCACGCTGCACCATTTCGAAGGCAAGGGCCTCATGCCCGGCGGCCTGACGACGGCGCAGTTCGCGGCCAACCCCTTCCAGTCGGACCGCCCCTTCGACGAGTTCACGGGCCGCCGCACCGACGGCTCGGTGAAGTACACGCACAACGACGGCATCAACAAGTTCGAGATGCTGACCTACTACACGGACTCGTACCGCAGCAGCTTTCTCGAGCAGGAAGGCACCGGCGCAAGCAGCGGCCGGCGCCGCCTCACCTCGGCGCCGCGCAACTACAAGACCTTCGCGGTCGAACCCCGCTACTCGCGCCTGATCGATTCGGGCAGCGTGGTGCAGGAAGTCAGCGTCGGCTACCGCTACCTGAAGGAAGAGGCCTCCGAAGTCGCGACGCGCAGCGCCTACTACCAGCCGCGCCCGGGCTTCGACGCCTTCGGCCTGGCCAACCCGGCCTATCAGACCAGCAAGGGGGGCACGACCGCGCACGCGTTCTACATCGACGACCGCATCGACTTCGGCAACTGGACGATCACGCCCGGCGTGCGCCACGAATCGATCCGCTCGTTCAACGACGTCTACAGCCTCACCAACGGCCGCGTCACCAACGCGATCTACCCGAAGATCGACTCCGACGAATGGCTGCCCACGCTGTCGGTGCTCCATCGCATGAGCGATCGCTGGTCGGTGTTCGCGAACGCGGGTGTCTCGTTCGGGCCGCAGCAGTACGCGCAACTCGCGCAGTCGACCACCGGGCTGCATCCCGAGAAGGCCAAGACGTACGAGATCGGCACGCACTACAAGGGCGAGGCCTGGAGCGGCGAGCTCACGCTGTTCAACATCAACTTCGACAAGGAGCTGCTGCTGGCGCGCTCCATCACCGGCGACGTCGGCCAGTGGACCGACCTGGGCGCGACGCGCCACCGCGGGCTGGAGTCGGCGCTGCGCTACGACCTCGGCACGCTGAGCGACTCGCTCAAGGGGCTGTCGGTGTCCGGCACCTACACGTACACGCAGGCCATCTCGAAGGCCGGCGCCTTCGCCGGGCGCGATCTGCCCTTCTATTCGCGCCAGGTGGCGACGCTGGGCGCGCGCTACGAGCGCGGGCCGTGGACCTTCAACGCCGACATCTACGCGCAGTCGAAGCAGCGCTCGCCGGGTTCGCCGGACGACGGTGCAAGGTACGTCACGCTGGAAGACGCGACCGGCCGGCTGGGCGACATCCCCGGCTACGCCACGATGAACCTGCGCGCGGCCTACGACTTCGGCCCATCGATGAGCAACCTGAAGCTCGCCGTGGGCGTGAAGAACCTCTTCGACCGCCGCTACTTCAACCGCTCGGTGGACAACAACGGCGGCAAGTACGTGGGACAGCCGCGCACGGTCTACCTGCAGGCTTCGGTGGCGTTCTGACGCACGCCGGGTGCGCGATCGGGCCCAACTAATACACTCGCGCACCCATGGCCCTCAAATCCACCATCTTCAAGGCCACCCTCGCGGTGGCCGACATCGACCACGGCTACTACGCCGACCATGCGCTGACCCTGGCGCGCCACCCCAGCGAGACCGACGAACGCATGATGATCCGGCTCGTCGCGCTCGCGCTCAACGCGCACCAGCTGCAGGACGTGTGCAACGGCGACGGCACGCTGGCCTTCGGCGCCGGTTTGTCGAACGTCGACGAGCCCGACGTCTGGCTGCGCGACTTCACGGGCGAAGTGAAGATCTGGATCGAGGTCGGCCAGCCGGAAGACAAGCCCATCATCAAGGCCTGCGGCAAGGCGGACGAGGTGATCGTCTACTGCTTCAACCACGCGGCCGAGATCTGGTGGCGCGGCATCGAGAACAAGCTCACGCGGCCGCAGAACCTGAAGGTCTATCGCGTGCCAACGAATGCCTCGCAGGCGCTGGCCGCGCTGGCGCAGCGCAGCATGCAGCTGCAGGCGACGATCCAGGAAAACACGCTGACGCTGGGCGACGGGGTGAACAGCATCGACGTCGAGTTGCTCAAGTGGAAGTAGGCCCGCGCGGCTAAGCCGCCGGCATCATCGCGCCGCACTGCCAGCACTGCTCGAAGCCGCCTTCGACCTGCTCGCCGCACACGCACCGCCAGCTGCGCTGCGGGCGGTGCTGCAGTTCATGCAGCAGGCGCCTGGCCAGGTCGAACTGGGTTTCGTCGTCGATCCAGATCTCGGGCAGGCACTGGTCGGGCGGCAGCTGGCCCATCACCGCCCCGAGGAATTCGCGCTGCACGGTGGCGGCCACGCCCTCTTCGCGCAAGGCGTGCACCCACACGGCCGCGATCGCGAGGTTGGGGGCTTGCGCGAGGCGGCGCATGGTCAGGGCGCCCAGTTCTTCTCGTCGTCGGGGTCGAATTCGGGCTCGGCCGCGGATGGCGGCGGGGGCTCGGCTTCGCGTGCGCGTTCGGCATAGCGGTTGAAGCGCCAGGCGGAATCTTCCATCGTGATGCGGCGCCACGTGGCGCGCTTCTCGACGGGCGTCATGGCGGGCCAATGCTGCACCTCGTCGAAGCTGCGGCCGCAGCCCTTGCATTCGTCGTCGCCCTGGCTGGTCGAGCAGATCGCGATGCAGGGCGTGTCGGGCGTGCTCTCGTACCAGGCCATCCACGCGGCCCAGGCCTTGGGCGGGAAACCGAGCTCATCGACCTCGTCCTCGTGATGGAAGACCATGAGCGCGTAGACCTCGGCCAGCGCGCGCAATTCAGGGCCGAGCGTGACGCCGTCGGGCGACGGCGTCTTCTCTCGCCAGTGGTTGATGGCGGCCTCGATGTCGGTGATGTGTATGGCGGCCATGGGGCATGAAAAAGCAGCGGACGGCGATCATAGTCCGGCAATGTCCCGAAGCGGCGAAGGGACAAGATTGCTACCAAAACAAGAGCGTCACCACCAATGTTCATGCGCCTCTTGAAGCGGTTCTCTTTAAATCCCTGAAAACTTTCGATTGCGCCGCCGCGAACTTCGATGCTCTAATTCCCCCACGAAGGGGAGTAGCTCCCGACCGCTGTCCACAGCAGCGCGAATCGTCAGGTCGTCAATACGAAGCAAAACACTTCCGGCCTGTCGGACAACGTACGTGCACTCGCACGCAGCGCTGTCGAGCGAGACCTTCGATTTGAACCTGTGCAGGTTTGGTCGAAGCGTCGCCAGTCTCTGGAGCCCCCGGTGTCACCCGGCCTTCATTCCTCGCTTTCGACCTTCCCTGCATGGGATGAATCGAAACGCATCTGCATGCGCCTCCGTCGTCGCCTCTGAAGGGAGAGACAGGGGCGCGAAGACAAAAGAGGAATCTATGGAAATGTTCATGACCCCGGAGTTCTGGGTCGCGGTCGGTCAGATCATCATGATCGACATCCTGCTGGGCGGCGACAACGCCGTCGTCATCGCGCTGGCCTGCCGCAAGCTGCCGCCGGCCCAACGCACCAAGGGCATCCTGTGGGGTACCGCCGGCGCCATCGTGCTGCGCGTGGTCCTGATCTTCTTCGCGCTGACCCTGCTGGCCATTCCGTTCCTGAAGCTGGTGGGCGCGATCCTGCTGCTGTGGATCGGCGTGAAGCTGCTGGCCCCCGATCATGACGACGCACACGGCAACATCACCGGCAGCGACAAGCTCTGGGGCGCGGTCAAGACCGTGATCGTGGCCGACCTCGTGATGAGCGTGGACAACGTGATTGCCATTGCCGGTGCCGCGCAAGGTGCAGGCGACAGCCACCAGATGCCGCTCGTGATCTTCGGCCTGCTCGTGAGCATCCCGATCATCGTCTGGGGCAGCCAGCTGGTCATCAAGCTGATGGACCGCTTCCCGATGATCATCACGCTGGGCGGCATGCTGCTGGGCTGGATCGCCGGCACGATGGCCGTGTCCGACCCCGCGCTGGCGAACAGCGCCGCCTGGACCTGGGTGCCGAAGGTGCCGCAGACCGACGTGGTCAAGTACGCCGCCGGTGTGGCCGGTGCGCTGCTGGTGCTGGCGATCGGCAAGTGGGTGGCCGCGCGGCATGCCCGCAACAAGTCCGAAGAACAGGCGGTGACGGCCGGCTGAACGCCGGTGGTCGCTCCCCTGCCCCGAACTTCGTGTCCGAACCAGTCTCTGTCACTCTAACTACCTGAAGGAGCACCCATGGAAAAGGTCATTCTTTATGTCGACGACGTCACCTACGCCTGTGAGCAGTTCGCCGAACTTGCGCCGGACGCGAACAGCGTCGTGGCACGCCATTGGGTGCTGGTGGCCTGTGCGCCGCGCATGACGCATCGCATCAGCAAGTGGGTGAGCCACAGCGCGCGCGAGAACTGGCGCGCCAAGTGGTTCAGCAAGGTGCAGGCGCAGATGCTGCCGCTGCTGGAGCGCAATGGCGGCCAGGTGACGCCGGTGCTGGCCAAGGGCCCGCTGGCCGAACTGACGGCACAGCTCAAGCGCGAGCATTCGGCCGTCCACGTGGTCGATGCGCGCCGCCCGAAGATCGGCGTCGACCTGGAACCGGTGACGCCGGAGCAGACACCGGCCCACCAATCGGGTTGGGCCTTTCCCGGCGCCGTGATGGGCATGGGTGCGCTGCTGGTGCTGGCGAACGAGCTGGCCGAGTAAGGCAGGACGCGACTCCCTCGGCGAGCCCCGGTACGGCAACGCACCGGGGCTCGTTGTTTTGCAGGCCCTGGGGTATCCTGCCTGCCATATGCGCATCATCCTCAAATGGCTGCTCAGCGCCGTCGCGCTGCTGGCGGTGGCTTATCTCTACAGCGGCGTCCAGGTCGCCAGCTTCGGCTCCGCGCTGATCGCGGCCGCGGTGATCGGCCTGCTCAACATGGTCGTGCGGCCGGTGCTGGTGGTGCTGACGCTGCCAGTCACCGTCGTCACGCTCGGGCTGTTCCTGTTCGTGATCAACGCGCTGCTTTTCTGGGCCGCGTCGGGGCTGCTCGGCGGCTTCCACGTCAACGGCTTCCTGGCCGCGCTGATCGGCTCGCTGCTGTATTCGCTGCTGGGGCTGCTGATCGAGGCCGCGCTGGGCGGGCTGGTACCCGGCAGGCGCTGAGCGGAGCCGCTACTTCAGCGGCGGCTCGGCCGCCTGCTCCTTCACCAGCACTTCCACGGCCCGTGCGCGGGTGTCGACGATCGACGCCTCGTAGTGATCGACCACCTTGGACTGGCGGATGATTTCCTGGGCCGCCTTGAAGCGGTCGCGCGCGGCCGGGTAGTCGAGGATCGCCACGTTCGCCTCGGCATCGGCGCGCACCGCGCGCAGCGTGTCGTTCTGCGCGCCGTAGAGGGTGGCGAGCGCATGCCACGCCCCCGCATCGCGCGGGTTCGCGGCGACCCAGTCGCGCAGCACGGGAACCATCGGTGCGGGCTGTCGCATTGCCGCCGCGGCTTCGGCCGCGAGCAGCATCTCGGGCCGCTCCTTCGACCTGGCATCGAGAAGCGCGGCCGCCTTCGGCGCTGCGCCCGCGGCCAGCTCGATCTCCGCACCGAGCCAGCGCGCCTGCTTCGCCGCGGCGGGATCGTCCGCCGTGCGCGCGGCCAAACGCTCGGCCATCGCGCGGGCCGTCTTGTAGTCGCGCATTTCCCTGGCCGACAACGCCGCCGCGTACAGCGTGCCGGCCTGCTGGGCCGGTGAACTCTTCGCGAACTCGCCGCTGGAGGCGGATTCGACCCAGAGCCGGAGCACGTCGACGCCCGGACGCGTCAGCACGCGGGCGCGCGAGGCGATCATGGCGTGGTCCATCGCCAGCGGCACCGGCGGCGCCGCGTCCATGCGGAACTGGAAGCGGCCCTGCATGTCGGAGATGCGCTCGGTGGTCAGTGGATGGCTGCGCAGGTAGGGGTACGAGCCGTTGTCGTTGAGGCGCGAGGCGTACTGCAGCTTCTCGAACATCGCGGCCGCGCCCTGCGGCGCGAAGCCGGCCTGTGTCATCACGCCGAAGCCGATGCGGTCGGCCTCGCGCTCCATGTCGCGCGAGAAGCTCAGCTGGTTTTGCGCAAAGAGCGCCTGGCTGCCCATCATCACGGCCTGGCCGGCATCGCCGTTGCGGCTCTTGCCGGCCGCGATCATCCCGAGGATCAGGCCGGCGAGCATCAACGGCATCTGCTTGCCCTGCCGGGTCATGATGCGCGAGATATGGCGCTGCGTGACGTGCGAAAGCTCGTGCCCCAGCACCGTGGCCAGCTCGTCGCGGCTGCCGACCGCGGCGACGAGGCCGAGGTTGAGCCCCAGGTAGCCGCCGGGCAGCGCGAAGGCATTGATGTTGCGGTCGCGGCCCAGCAGGATCGTCCAGGCGAAGCGCTCGTCGAGCTCGGGCGTGAGCTCGCCGCGCGCGCGGGCCGCCGCCAGCAGGCGCTGCCAGATGTCCTGCACGTAGGCGGCGATCACCGGGTCGTCGATGTAGTCGGTGTCGCGGTACAGCTCGCGGGCGATCTGGTCGCCGAGGTGGCGTTCGGCGCTGGCCGTCATCTCGCCGCCGTCGCCGAGGCCGGGCAGCACCTGCATCTGCGCCAGGGCCGAAGTTGGCAACAGCACCTGTGAAGCTATCAGGAACGTAGCGCACAGCGACCGCAGGGCGGGCTTCAGCTGGCGTTTTCTGGGGTGTCGTGGAGTCAAGCGCGGCATTCCTCGTCTGTGGCTCGGGCTCGTATGATGCACCTCCAACCCGATCGTTCACACATGAGCTCTCTCACCCATTTTGACGCCCAGGGGCAGGCCCACATGGTCGACGTGGCCGCCAAGCCCGCCACCCACCGCGTGGCCGTGGCCACCGGCCGCATCGAGATGCAACCGGCGACGCTGGCGCTGATCGAGTCCGGAACGGCCAAGAAAGGCGACGTGCTCGGCATCGCGCGCGTCGCGGGCATCCAGGCGGCGAAGAAGACGAGCGACCTGATCCCGCTGTGCCATCCGCTGGCATTGACGCGCGTGGCGGTGGCGTTTGCGATCGCCGATGCGGGGGCGGCGCCTCAGGTGGCCTGCACGGCGACCGTCGAGACCGTCGGGCCGACGGGGGTGGAGATGGAAGCGCTGACGGCGGTGCAGGTGGCGCTATTGACAATCTATGACATGTGCAAGGCGGTGGATCGGGGGATGCGGATTACCGATGTGCATGTGCTGGAGAAGCATGGGGGAAAGTCGGGGAGCTGGGTGGCGGGTTAAGTCACCGGGCAAGTCCCCGATGTTCAAGGCGCCGGCGCATCGCCCGCAGGCTCCTCGAGCCAGCGATTGAACGCCGCGGGAAAGGCGATCCTGAAACGCTCGGCCTGGGCCCGCGCTTCGTCTTCGCGCCCAAGCAACTCGGCGCTTTCGATCAGCTTGGTGATGACGCGCGGCTCCGGTGAAAAGTGCAGCGTGCGTTCGGCGAGTGCGTGCATCCCTGCCGCGTTGGCAGGAGTCACCGTCGTGAGCGTCAGTTCGGCAAAACCCACCTGGCGCCCGAAGAGCCACGAACCTCGCAGCTTGGCGAGCGTGTCGTCTTCGTACGCCGGCAGGCGTTCGCTGCGCGGCATATAGATCTGGCTGATGCGGATGTAGTCCCAGCCTGCGTACACGACGATCGCCATGAGCGCTGCCGCAGCGAAGGCAGACACCCCCCGCACCTTCGGGAATCGGGCAGGCGTCCGGCCCGGCCAGAGCATGCCGAGACACAGGCCGAACACCAACTGGAACGGCCCGTACCAAAGCGGGTACTCGAGCAGGCTGTGCAGCACGATCATGGCCAGCACGCCCCAGGCCATCAGGCGCGCCGGATCGCGCTCGCGCCACGGCCTGGCGGCAAGCACCATCCAGACGAAGCCGCCGCAGATCAGCACGGCCGCGGGAATGCCGAGCTCGACGGCCAGGTGCAGCGGCAGGTTGTGGGCGTTGTCCAGGATTTCGGAGAATCGCGGGCCCGGGTACAGCGTGCTGTAGTGGGCAAAACTCAGTTCGCCCCAGCCCCAGCCCGTCCAGGGACGTTCGGCAATCAGCGCAAGCACGTTGTGCCAGAGGATCAGGCGGCTGTGGTCATCGGGCGCACCCTTCTCGAGGCGCTGCAGCATTCCTTCCACCCCGCCGCCAGCCACCAGGTGCGGCAGCACCCAGCAGATGGCGAAATAGAGCGGAATCGCGGCCAGCAGCGCGGCCGGTGGCGGCAAGCTGAAAACACGAGGGCCGGCCGATGCAGGAACACTCCGGCGCTCCCTCCAGGCGATAACACTCGCGACGCCGATGATCGACAGCAGTTGCAGCAAACCCGTCCGGGAGGTTGATGCCGCCTGGGCTGCCAGCAACAGCAAGGCAGCAAGTACAAGCCCGCGCCGTTTGCGCGGCGAAGCCTGCACGGCGTAGAGCCACAGCGCCGCGACGAGCGCCATGCTGATCAGCGTGGCGAACTGGTTGCGCTGCCTCAGGTTGCCGTAGGCCTGGCCGAGCGGGGTTGAGGTGGTCCAGGGGGCCAAGGGCTCGGCGAGGCCGTAGTACTGGAGCAGGCCGAGGACGGCGCTGACCAGGCCGGCAACGAGCAAGCCCATTGCCAGCCCCCTCGAAGTGGCCGCCCCGCCGCGCGCCATCCCCGCCCCCGCGCAAGCTGCCGCCGCCATGGCGGGCAGCCACGAAGCAGCTGTGGCGTATGGAGAGGAGAAAAGCACGACCACCGCCGTTGCGATGCCGAGCCAGGCCCAGATGCCGCGCGCCGGCACTGCGGGAGGAATGGCCAGAAGCATCGCCGCGAGGCAGACCCAGGTGGCAAGCAACTGCCAGGCCTGGACCGAAGGACCGGCCACGAGCGGGCAGAGAAATGGAAACGCGACCAGCCCGGCGCATACGGCGCCGATGGGTTTCGAAGAGAGAGCGACGGCCTCGGCAGGCGCTGCGCAGGAAGTCATTCCGCCGATTGTGCCGACCGGGCGAGCCGACGAATGGCCGTGGACGGGAGACGAGCGGCTTTGCGAAAAAGAGCCGCGAGAGACATTCTCTAACAATTGTTTTTAATTGTTGCGCCTCATGCGCGCCCGGCCATTTTGGCCCCCCGGAAGGTGTCCCTTGATGAACAAAAAGCCCCCCTATCGAGTTGCCGCGCATCGCTTCCCTGCGAGCGGCTTCACGCTGATCGAAGTGATGATCACCGTAGCGATCATCGGGATCCTGGCTGCCATCGCGATCCCCAATTATCGGGACTACGTGCTTCGCGGGCAGCTCGTGGATGCCCAGAACGCCCTTTCGACGCTGCGCGCCAACATGGAACGGTTCTTCCAGGACAACCGGACCTACAGCTCCGTCGGCACCACGTTCATTTCGCCGTGCGCCGCGCCGCCTGCAGCGGGCAGTTTCACCATTTCCTGCCCGACGCTGACTGCCACGACGTTCACGGCTCAGGCCGTGGGCAGCGGTCCCACCAACGATTTCACGTTCACTGTGGACCAGCAGAACACCCGCGCCACGACTCATGTGGGTTCGGGCTGGACGCAGTGCACCACCGGCTGGACGACGAAGAAGTCGGGTTGCTGATGAAGACGCCCATCCATCCGCCGCACGGCGCGCGCGGCTTCACGCTGATCGAGATGATGGTGACGGTGGTGCTGTTGAGCATCCTGATGGCGCTGGCGTTCCCGGCGATGAATGAATGGATACGCAACAGCCGCATACGCACCGTCGCGGACGCGCTGCAGAACGGCCTTCGCCTTGCGCAGACCGAGGCCCTGCGGCGCAGCCGCCAGACCGTGTTCTCGCTGACGGCCGATACGAATCCCTCGGACGGTCTCACCGCCGTGGCCAACGGCGCCAATTGGTCGGTCAACTTCGTGCCGCTCCTCACGGGCGAGGAGAACGCCCCCACGTTCATCGAGGGCGGCGGCCTGACCGGCCTGGCTCCGAACGTGCGGATCACCGGCCCCGCGACGCTGTGCTTCAACTCCCTGGGACGCGTGGTCGACAACCCCACGCCCGGCACCGGCGTGGCATGCAGCGCCGCGGCTGCGGCCTACGACATCACGATCCCCAATGCCGATCGTCCGATGCGCGTGCTGGTCGCCCTTGGCGGGCAAGTGCGCCTGTGCGACCCGGCCAAGACACTTTCCAACACCCAGCCCGACGGATGTCCCGCGTGATGAAACACCAACACCCCACGCCCCCCTCCGCGCGCGCTTCGCAGTCCGGTGTCGCGCTGATCGAAGTCCTCATCTCGATCCTCCTGTTCTCGCTGGGCATCCTGGGCCTGATCGGCCTGCAGGCGCGCGCGATCAGCCTGTCGATCGATGCGGAAGACCGCAACCGCGCCGCCCTGATCGCCAACGATATCGCGACCACCATGTGGACCAAGCGCACAGTGTCGATCGACCCCACGGCCGGAAGCCCTTCGTGGAACGCCCGCGCCAGCAACCCGCAAGCCGGCGGCCTGCCCGGTGGCAGCGTCACGATCACCGCAGACACCACAACCAATACCGCCGACATCCTCATCACCTGGCGCCCCCCCCAGCGCACAAGCAGCGAACAGGACAGCCGCCTCACCACGCGCGTCGCGCTGCCGCTCACACCATGAACGCCAGTTCCAAGCCCTTTGCCCGCGCCGCGCAGCGCGGACTGACGCTGGTCGAACTGCTGGTGGCGCTGGTCATCGGCCTGGTCGTGGTGCTCGCCGTGACCAGCGTCGTCACGGTCGGCGAGACGCACAAGCGCAGCACCACCTCAACCAACGACATGAACCAGAGCGGCTCCTATGCCACGTACATGATCGACCGCGTACTGCGAAGCGCCGGCTCCGGCTTCGCGCAAACCGGAACGCGCGGGCTGTTCGGTTGCCGGCTGAGCGCAGCGCGCAGCATCGGCGGCACCGCCACCACCATCCTGCCGCGAACCGCGTCCGCGTTTCCCGCGCCGTTCGACACGCTGCTCGGCGGCTCAGGGGCCGCCGCGGCGGGCAATCTGCGGCTGGCGCCGTTCCTGATTTCCAAGGGCGCCAACGCCGGCGACTCGGACACCCTCGTGGTCATGGGCGGCAACGCAGCGGCGGGCGACGTGCCGCGCCGCATCCGCTCCGGTTTCCCGGGCAACAACAACCTGCGACTGGACAACACCATCGGCCTTGCCAACGGCGACATCGGACTGGTGAGCCTCGAAGGCACGACCGACTGCCTGATCGAGCAGGTGAACGTGACGGACGCGACGGCATTCGCCGCGGCGGGCAACGAAGTCCTGCCCATGGGCGGGCGCTACTTCACCTCGACCGGCGCCACCAAATCGCTTGCCACGCTCGCGGCGGACGGCACAGCGCTCTTCACGCCACTCGGCAATGTGGGCGCCAACAACCTGCAGTTCCAGCTGATCGGCGTGAACGCCAATCGCACGCTCGTCGCCTATGACCTGCTGCGAGCGGCCGGCACCGGCAGCGACGAGGGCACCGACGCCTCGGCCATGCAGGCGCTGGCCGACGGCGTCGTCGCCATGTACGCGGTGTACGGCGTCGACACCGACAGCAATGGCACCGTCGACACATGGATCGATCCTGCCACCGCGGGCTACACCATCGGCACCCTCATGCTCGCGCCCGACACCATGCGCCACATCGTGGCGGCGCGCGTTGCGCTGGTCATGCGAGGCAGCCTGTTCGAGAAGGAACCCGTCACCCCGGCCAGCCTGACCATCTTCGGCGATCTCGCCGCGGCGAGCCAGCGCACCCTGACCATCGCGACCTCCGACCGGAATTTCCGCTACCGCGTCATCGACACCACCATCCCGCTTCGCAACATGCTGTTGCTGCCCTTCCCATGAAAACACTTTCCAAGATGCACGGCCCGGCGCGCGAGCGCGGTGTGGTGCTGCTGTTCTGCCTGATCATCCTCGTGGTGCTGCTCGCCGGTGGCGTGGCCATCATGCGGTCGACGGGCAACTCGCTCTTTGGAGCCGGCAACCTCGCTTTCAAGCGCGATCTGGTCAACCAGGGCGAACTCGCCATCGCGAAGGCGATGACGGAGTTCCAGACCGGCGGCGCGCTCGTCCAAACGACTGCGACCGCCGCCAATCTGCCGACGGCGAACTACAGCGCGGTCCAGCTGCAGGCCAATGAACACGGCATCCCGCAGGTTCTGCTGAAGAAGACCACGCTGACCGGGCCCGACGTGGCCGGCAACACCTTCACGCCGACCGGCAGCGCCATCACGGGCAGCGGCGGCGTCACCGTGCGCTACGTGATCGACCGCATGTGCAACACCACTGGCGCTTTCTCGACCATCGGCAAGAGCGGCTGCGTCTATACCCCGTCGAGCACCGAAACGCTGGGCGGCGACCAGAGCCAGCTGAGCACGCCCGGCCCGTCCATTCCCAGTCCGCCCATCTACCGGATCTCCGTTCGCGCCGACGGTCCGCGCGACACGCAGGTATTCCTGCAAGCCTCCTTCACCAAGCCCGAATAGGGCACAGGCGAATCATGAAAACAAGAATTCATTCGTCCGTTCGCGCATTGCGCCGCGCGGGCATCGCCACCGGCCTCGGGCTGGTGCTTTGCAGCACCTTGATCGCCTCGGCGGCCAACCTCGCCAACCAGCCGGTGTTCTCGACCTCGGAGGTTCCGGGCAACCTGGCTCTGGCGCTGTCGGTGGAGTGGCCCACGGCATCGCGCACGGCGCACGTCGGCGACTACTCCAGCGACACCAATTACCTGGGCTACTTCGATCCGGGCAAGTGCTACCTTTACCAGGTCGACACCACCGCCAACGGCGTCAGCACCACCGACAAGGGCGACTCCAGCTACTTCTACCCGGCCGGTGCCGCCACCAACCGCACCTGCACCGGCGCCAACGACGACAAGTGGAGCGGCAACTTCCTGAACTGGGCCTCCACCCCCACCATCGACCCCTTCCGCTGGGCCATGACGGGCGGGCGGCGCGTGGTCGACACGGCCACCACCACCATCCTCGAGAAAGCCTGGCACGGCAATCGCGGCCTGTTCCCCGATCGTACGGTTCCAGCCAGTGCCATTGCAGGCGCCACGCCGTTCAACAGCGCCACCGCGCTGACAACGAGCATCACCAACCGCGGCTTCAAGATGAACATGACCGCCACGGGCGGCAACCGCACGATGACGGCGCAGTATTTCAACAACGTCAACCTCAGCAACCCGGTGATTGCCACCGTCACCGCGGACACTGCCGACCACGACTGGGGCACCGGCGCTCCGGTAGCCGGCATCAATGCCGACAACTTCTCGGCGAGATTCACGGGCACGTATACGGCACCCGAGGCCGGAAACTACACGTTCCGCATCATCAGCGACGACGGCGTTCGGCTCTGGGTCAAGACCGGCAACGGCAACTTCGGCAACAACGACCTGCGCATCGACAACTGGACCGATCACGGACCGACCACCAACGATTCGGCGACCATCGCTCTCACCGCGGGCCAGCAGTTTCGCGTGCAGATCGAGTACTACGAAAAGACCGGCGGCGCAGTAATGCAGTTCCAGTGGCGCACCCCCTCGTCGAACAACACCTTCACGCGATTCACCCAGACCGGGCCAGCCGACGGCGATTTCACGATGCGCGTGAAAGTGTGCGACCCTTCGGCCGCAGCCGGTGGACTCGAAGCCAACTGCAAAGCCTACGGCACCAACTACAAACCCGAAGGCCTGATCCAGAAGTACGCCAACAAGATGCGCTTCAGCGCCTTCGGCTACCTGAACGACAGCAGTGACCAGCGAGACGGCGGCGTGCTGCGTGCCCAGCAGAAATTCGTCGGGCCGAATGCGCCGACACCTGGTCAGGCACCCGCGGCCAACGCGAGCAAGGAGTGGAGCGAGGTCGATGGCACCTTCATCCGCAACCCCGACGCCGCCGATGCGGCCGCGACTACGACGGCGACCGGCGTGGCCATCTCGGACAGCGGCGTGATGAACTACCTGAACAAGTTCGGCCAGATCCTTCCGGGCGACTACAAGAGCTACGATCCGGTCAGCGAGCTTTACTACGCGGTCATGCGGTATTACAGGAACCTCGGCAACGTCGCGGCCTGGAGCTCGATGGGGACTGCCGATGCCCCCACGAAGACCAGCTGGGTCGATGGCTTCCCCGTGATCACCAACTGGGCCGATCCGATCCAGTATTCGTGCCAGCGCAACTTCGTGCTGGGCATCGGCGACATCTACACCCACGTCGACAAGAACGTGGCCGGCAACACCACCTACCGCACCCGCGAGCCCGCCATGCCTGATGAGGTGGCGGCCGACAACACCGTCAACGCGGTCACGGCCACCAACCGCGTCGGCGCGCTGCAGGGCCTGGGCGACCTCGGCAACACCAACGACTACAGCGGCCGCAACAACTCCGCCTACATCGCGGGCCTGGCCTTCGACGCCAACACAAAGGACATCCGTCCCGACGTGGCGGGGCAGGCCAACACCATCGGCAAGCAGACCGTCAGCACCTACTGGGTGGACGTGCTGGAGCAGCCCTTCCAATACAACAACCAGTTCTACCTCGCTGCCAAGTTCGGCGGACTGGACCAGAAGAAACTGCCGGCCAACTTCGACCCCTACACCTTCGCTGGCACCATTCCGCTGGACTGGTGGTCGACCAGCGGCGAGACACTGACCGACGCGCGCGCCGCCAACCTGACGCAGCCGCGTCCGGACAACTACTTTGCCGCAGGCCGACCCGACACCATGGTGAGCGGCCTGACGCAAGCCTTCGAGCGCATCGTGAATGCCATCCAGGCGTACACCACTTCGTTCTCGCTTTCGGCCCTGCAGGTTGCGGCCACCGGCTCGGCTTCGTATGCCTCCCAATACGACGCCCAGGACTGGACCGGCGTCGTGAGCGCAAGCAGCATCAGCTTTGCCGCCGACGGCACGCCCTCGCTCACGGCGGCATGGAGCAGTACCGACAAGCTCGCGACACAGTTCGCCGGCACGGGCTGGGACACCAACCGCCGCATCGCCACCTGGAGCGGCACGGCCGGCGTGCCATTCCGCATCGGCAGCCTCACCACCGGCACGGGCAGCCAGGCGGCCGCGCTCGACACGCTCTATGTCTCCGGCGACGACAGCGCCAACTACCTGAACTACCTGCGCGGCGATCGCAGCCAGGAAAAGACGGCGTCCGACGGGACCAAGCCTTACCGGCTTCGCAGCAAGCTACTGGGCGACATCGTCAACTCGAAGGTGAAGCCCGTCGGCCCGCCCGCATCGAGCTACTCCGACGCGGTGAACCCCGGCTACGCAGCCTTCAAGACTGCCAAGGCCGCGCGCCCCACGATGGTCTACGCCGCCGCGAATGACGGCATGCTGCACGCATTCCGCGGCGAACTCACCGGCACCAACGCCGGCCTCGAACAGTTCGCCTATGTGCCGAGCGCTCTCTTCAACGGACCCAGCTCCCCTGCCACGCCTGCCGCAGATGGCCTGGCCCAACTGGGCAACCCGAACTACCTGCACAAGTACTACGTCGATGCGACGCCCGAGGTGGTCGACGTCGACTTCGCCCGCGCCGGCGGCACCTTCGCGGCCACCGGGTCGAACTGGCATTCGCTGCTGGTGGGCGGCCTCGGCAAGGGCGGCAAGAGCTTCTACGCCATCGACGTGACCGATCCGGCCGCGATGACCGATGAAACCATCGTGGCGGGCAAGGTGCTGTGGGAGTTCACGGATGCGGACATGGGCTTCAGCTACGGCGCGCCCCTGGTCCTGAAGACCAAGCGCTACGGCTGGGTGGTGGTGCTGACCTCGGGCTACCACAACGACAACAGCAGCCACAACGGCTATCTTTACTTCGTGCATCCGCAAACCGGCGCGCTGCTGCAGAAGGTGAGCACCGGCGCGACAGCCAACGGCATGACCCACGCCACGGCCTTCATTTCCGACCTGACCGACGGCACGGCCGACGCAATCTACGTCGGCGACCTCAACGGCCAGCTCTGGCGCTTCGACGTGACCGCCCCCGCGGGCTCGACCGCGGCCTATCCGGCGCCGGCCAAGATCGCCCTCTTCACCGATGGCGCCACGACCCCGAACGCCCAGCCCATCACTTCGCGCCCCCTGGTGCAGATCCAGCCCTCGACCCGCAAGCGCTACGTGATGGTGGGCACCGGACAGCTGCTCGATTCGAGCGACATCAACTCCGCCGCGGCGCAGAGCTTCTATGCCGTCATCGACGGAACCGCCACCGCCTTCAAGCCGGCCGACAGCACGATGCCCGTGACGCGCAGTTCGCTCACCGCGGTCACCGATCTCGTGAGCGGCACCGTCGTACCCACCAGTTCGCCCGGGTGGTACCTCGACCTGGGCACGGAAGGCCGCATCGGCCTGCGCCTGGTGGCGAGCCCGACCTCTTTCAACGGCATCGTGGCGTTCTCTTCGCTGCTCACCAGCGGCGATGCGTGCAGCCCCTCGGGCCAGAGCCGGGTCTACGCCATCGACTTCAACACCGGCCGTACAGTGCTGGCGAGCGGCCTCGCGTACGCGCAGTACAGCACCGCGATCACCGATCTCAAGTTCGTGGGCGTCGACGGCAAGGTGCGCCTGATCTCCGGCGACGTGCGCGGCGACCTGCGCAACGTTGGCTTCACGCCGCCGGCCGGTACCACGCTGCGGCTGCTGAACTGGCGGGAAGTGCCGACGGCGGATTGAGCGCAGCAGCCGAATTGCTTCGGCTGTCGATAGGAGCATGCTCTGAGCCCTGCGCCCCCAGGAGGGGGAACGCATGGGCAAGGGCAAGGTCCACCGGCCTTTCGAGTTTGGTGAGGGTGAGCGTGGCCCCTTATGCGCAAGCATGCGCTCGTGACGGGCGTACGGATGAGGATCCGCGGCCGACACCACATCTGCATGGCTATACCGCACCGGTCATGCCGAAAGACGGCGTAATCGGGATTGGTCTGCCGTGCAATCACCGCGATACAGGCCGCAGTTTCCCCGCAGGGTCTGCGGCTTTGTCGGTTGCCAGGTAGACCAACCCGTCGAGCTGCCGCCCCGATTGGTCTCGGGACGGCAGTTTTTGAGAACTGCAATCACTTGGAGGCCGTTCATGGCTACGTCCGCAGGCGCGTCTGCACACGCGCCTTCACCCTGAGGCCGCTGAAATCGCACGCGCCGAATCTCTTGCGCTGCAGGCATGCGATGACATCGACAACCTGCACGCAGTGCGGCGAGCCTACGCGTGTCTCGAAAAACTCATTGCTCCACAGCGCGTGAACGACACGGAAGAGGTCTGCCCGACGCGCACCGAATTCAGCGCGTTGGTGCGACTGGTCAACGAGGAGCTTCAGCGAAGCATCGAAGCGGCCGACACCACGATTCAACCGTTGCGAGTTGCGCTCAGCGAAGGCGAAGCGCAATGAATGCCTTCAACAATAAAGCCGTCAATAAACTGCGCCTTCGCCTCGACGCGGTAAGTTAAGAAGCTACGTTCCCACGCATGGAAATGGCAAGGCAATATCCGCATGATTTCGGAGTCGAAGCCCGGCTGGCGATCTGTCGCAAGGGGTGGCCGACGCACGTACGACGCGAAGGTCAAACCAGAGTTGACTTTGCCTTGCATCGGTACCTTGCATCGATAGATCGCGACGCCGCTGATCGGGGGTCAAGCCGCGCACAGGCTCAAATGCGAGGGGATGCCGAATTCTCAGCTTAATTTGAACCTGACCCTTATTTTCCGGCAATTTATAGACAAAAAAAGCCGCCCTAAGGCGGCTTGATCATAGCCATGATGATCGGAGTCAGATCATTATGTTCACGAGCAAGTCTTAGGACGCACCGATGCATCCAAATTGGAGGTGCAAGCCCAATCAGCGTTCGAAGCGGTATACGTGAAGGTAATGGTCTTGCCCGACAGCTTGTCGTTCACGCCTGTGGTCTTGAAGGTCGCCATCAGAGCGCAAGAGGTATTGCCGTTCGCGGTAGCTACGATGGAAGCAACATACTTGCCGGCCAGCGTGAAATTGTTGGACGTATTGAGAGCGCCGGCAGGAATGGGAGCCACGGGCGGATTAGCTGCAGGATCCCCAGCCACGGCGTCGGCAGTGCTGCACGCCGTAGTCAAACCATTGCTACCAGCGAGATCCATGACCGGAGTCTTCAGGCCGGCAAGCAGATTCATTGCTTCGGTAGTCTGTGCGCGAGCCGTGTAGTTTTGGTATTGCGGCAGAGCAATAGCAGCCAAGATACCAATGATCGCCACAACGATCATCAGTTCGATAAGGGTAAAGCCGGCCTGTGCGCGGCGAGCGAGGGTACGACGGTTCATTTAACTAACTCCAGGTTGGTTGGTTGTTACGCCCGGGAACCTGCCCGGAGCGAGGTACCTTCCGCAGCATCTGTGCCACCCGTTCGCAGGGCCCTCAACTGACCGAACCCGTCACCTTCGCTCACTTCAGCGTTACACCATGTGACACAACTTGCTTCGAGATGCTACCGGAATGACAAATTTGTCATGCCCCGCACCCCTAGTGGTCAGAAAGTCAGCACCCCATCCGCCTTCAACCAGCGAATATCCCGCTGCGCCAACCCTGCCACCTGCTCGACCGCCAGCGCCTCGATCTGGCTCATGATCTCGTCCGTCTCTGCCGGCTTGGTGTGCGTGATGTAGATCGGGTATTGCTTCCCCGGCTCGATGTGCGTCAGCTCATCGGCCAGCACCGCAGGCGACAGATGCAGGCTGCGCTCGGCCAGCGCCTGTTCTCGGCTGCTGAAGGCCGTTTCAATCACCAGCATCGCCACGTCGATCGCGTTCACGCGCTCCCAGAACGGCGCGTTGCGCTCTGTGTCGCCGCTGAAGACCCAGTGGGCGCCGCCTTCGGCCCGCCGCACGGCAAAGCCGCAGGCCGGCACCGTATGAACCGCCGGCAGCACCTCGACGAGCTTGGGCTCGCGGCTCCCCAGGTGCAGCATCTGCCCCACCGCGATGTCGTGAAAGCTCACGAAGGGCGCCTCGGCGCTGGGAATGCTCTCGAAATTCGGCCAGATGACGTTGTTGAACACGTGCGTGCGCAGCGCCTCGATGGTGGCGCGCAGCGCATGCACGCGCAGGGGCCGGGTGCGGCGGCTGCCGACGGCGTCGAGCATCAGCGGCAGGGCGGCGATGTGGTCGAGGTGGCTGTGCGTGAGCACGACGTCGTCGATGCGGGCCATCTCATCGAGCGTAAGGTCGCCGACACCGGTGCCCGCATCGACGAGCAGGTCCGTGTCGACCAGGAACGAGGTGGTGCGGCAGTCTTTGGCGATGGCGCCCGAGCAACCCAGCACACGAACCTGCATTGTGAGAGACCCCTCGTATGTGTCTGCCGTCATTTGGTTTCGAACCGGGTTGCACCGTCCCAATCAGGGTCTTGCGGGCGCAACGCCATTGAGGCTAAACGCTGGGCGTAGAGCTGGTAAAGGACTTTTTTTGCATCCGCGGCGAGCAGGGGAGCCAGCAAGTTTCGGCCCACCGCCCAGTCCTGCCGGCGGTAGGCCGCGAGCACTTCGCTCCAGCGGTCGAGCAACTGCTGAGTCTCTTTCGCCGCTTCGGGCGTGCGCGCGGCCAGGGGCGTAAAAACGGCAACGGCCTGTGCCTTGCCTTTGACGAGCACGCTGTCGAGCTCTTGCCAGATGTAGCCGGGCGCCAGCTCGCGGGTGGCGCCGCTGGCGACGATTTCCATTCCGTAGTGCCCACTCAGGCCCTCGAGGCGGGATGCGAGGTTGACCGCATCGCCGACCACGGTATAGCTGCGGCGCGCGGTGGAGCCCATGTCGCCCACGCTCATCACGCCGCTGTTGATGCCGATGCCCACGCTGATCTCGGGGCGGCCGCCGGCGCGGTGGATGCGGTTGATGTCGTGCACGGCATCGGCCATGTCGAGCGCGGCGCGCACGGCGAGGGTGGCGTGGTCGGGCGTGTCGATGGGCGCGCCCCAGAAGGCCATGACGCAGTCGCCCATGTACTTGTCGACGGTGCCGCGGTGGGCGCTGATGACGTTGGTGAGCCGGCTGAAGACGGTGTTGAGAAAGGCCTGCAGCTCGGCCGGCGCCATCTGCTCCGACAGGCGGGTGAAGTCGCGCATGTCGCAGAACATGACGGTCATGGGCTTGCTCTCGGCGCGCATGCTGTAGCGGTCGGGGTGCGCCATCATTTCGTTGACGAGCTGGGGCGGCACGTAGGTGCCGAAAAGCCGTACCAGGCCGCGCCGCGCGCGCGATTCGACGAGGTAGCCCCAGCTCATGTTGAGCGCGAAGGCAAGCGCCGTCATGGCCAGGGCCGACGCCAGCGGCAGCACGAGGCCGTGGCTCGCGTACAGCCAGGTGTTGAGGCCGATCAGCACGGCGATCGCCCCCGCGGCCAGCAACACGGCGCGCGGCGCCGGCAGCAGCGACAGCCCGAAGGCCAGCACGAGCCCCGTCACGGCGACCATCAGCGTCTCGTAGCCCGAGACGTAGTCGGGCACGCTGAGCAGCCGATGGTCGAGCAGGCCGGAGACGATGTTGGCATGCACTTCCACGCCCGGAAATGCGGCCTCGACCGGCGTGGCGCGCAGGTCTTGCAGGCCTGGGGCGGTGGCGCCCACGAGCACGATCTTGCCCTTCAGTTCGCCCGGCCCGAGCCGGCCCTCGAGCACGTCGGCGGCGGACACATAGCGGAACGACCCGCCGTCGGCACCGCCGGGGCCGCGGAACGGCACCTGCATGCTGCCCGTTGCGTCGACCGGTATGCGCAGGGGGCCCACTCGCAGCGATTCGAGCTGCGGCTTGGCGCCGCCGGGCGCAAAGGCGGGCTGCACGGGCGGCAATCCGTTTGCGAGGCGGTAGACCGCGAGCGCGAGCGATTCGTAGTAGCCCGGCTGCGCCTTGTCGCCCTCGTAGCGGGCGATGAGCGGCACGCTGCGAATGACGCCGTCGCCGGTGGCGCCAACCAGCGTATTCAGGAATCCCGCAATGGGCGCGGCCTGCGCCAGCGCCGGCAGGCTGGCTCCGAAGCCATTCCAGTTGGTGGCGTAAATGCCGCGCGGGGGGAACGCCCCCTCCGGCAACGAGGGGGCAGGAGGCAGCTGTCCCTTGGCGCTCGGCGTCTCGGTCCGCGTGAAGTAGTAGCCCAGCGCCACGCGCTGGCCTTCGAGCGCCGCGGCGAGCGTGGCATCGTGATCGAGCGAGGGTGCAAGCCGCTCGACCTCGGCGGCCAGGCCCGGCATGCCGCCCAGCGGCCCGCTGGCGATTTCCCGCAGCCTGTCGAGGCCGGAGCTGCGGTCCGGTTCGAGGAACATGACGTCGAAACCGAGCACGGCCGCCTGCTGGCGGGCCATCAGTTCCGTGGTGAGACGGGCGATCTTGTCGCGCGCCCAGGGCCACTGCCCCTGGCGTGCCAGGCTGGCGTCGTCGACGTCGACGATCACGACGCGCGCATCGAACGTGCCCGGCATGGTGGCACGCAGGCGGATGTCGTAGATCAGCCGATCAAGGCGTTCGAGTGCGCTCAGCTGCCACGCGCCGGTGGCATGCGCCAGCGCCAACAGCACCGGCAGCAACGTGATGGCGATGCGCGGCCAGTGCCGTCGAAGCCCTCTCACGGCGCTGCACTCGTATGGGCTTTGCCGCAACAGGCCGGAAGAAAAAGCGGCTCAGATGCGCACGAACTGCATGCGTGTGGCACCGCCGAGCTCGAGCACGTCGTGCTCCTGCAGCGCGACCGCTTCGGCCCCCAGTTGCTGGCCGTTGAGCATGACGCGTCCTTCGACACCCGCGGCCACGTAGCCCATGCGCCGGCGCGTGACCACCGCCACCGCGACACCGGGCTTGCCGATGGTGGTGACGACCTTCTGCAGCGCGACGTCCTGTCCCTCGTTGGCGCCGGAGAGCACGCGCAGCACCGGAACGCCGAGTTCGACCAGCGCGCCCGATTCCGTGGGTGCCGACGACAGGGGCATGTTCCCCGACAGGAACTCGGCCGATGCGGTGCGGACCGAGCTGGCGCTGACGGCCAGGTTGCTGCGCGCGCGGAAATGGATGCGGCAGCCGCCGACCTCGACGACATCGTTGTCCTTGAGCGCCTGCTTCTGGATGGCGAGCGCATTGACGTAGGTGCCGTTGGTGCTGTTGAGATCTTCAATTTCGACTTCGCCACCGCTCATGTGCAGCACGGCGTGTTCGCCGCTGACCGCCAGATTGTCGATCACGATGTCGTTGTAGGCACGGCGTCCCAGTGTCGTGCGCTCCTTGGCAAGCGCCACTTGCCCGATGACAACGCCATCGACCGAAATGATCATCCTCGGCATTGCCGCCCCCCGGTATCCAAAGCTTGAAAGACGACAAGCGCATCGGCGTGATGCCGCCGGAGCCTGCCACCTGGCCGTGCGAGGCGCCTATGCAACGCTCGCGCTGGCCAGGACAACAGAGATGTTGTCCCGTCCGCCATTCTCGTTGGCAATTTCAACCAAAAGTGATGCTTTTTTCTGAAGCCCGACATCGTGTCCTAGAAGCGTGAAAAGCTGCTCGTCCGAAACCATCTCGCTGAGCCCGTCGGAGCAGAGCATATAGAGATCGCCCGGTCTTGCGCTGTGTTCGTGCATTTCCAGCAAGACCTGGGCCTCCACGCCCACGGCGCGGGTCACCAGGTTGCGCGTGGGCGAATTCAGGGCTTCCTCGGCGGTGATGGCGCCGGCGTCGAGCTGCTGCTGGCGCAGCGAGTGATCACGCGTGAGCAGTTCCAGCTTGTTGTTGCGCACGCGGTAGCACCGCGAGTCGCCGATGTGGCCGACCACCACGCGCTGCGGCCGGAATGCCGCCAGCACCAGGGTCGTTCCCATGCCCTGCAGTTCGGGGTTGGTCGTGCCGGCATGCAGGATCGAGCCGTTGGCCTCGTCCGTGGCTGCCTGCAGCGCCCGCCGGACCACGCGGGCAGGCGCCTGCATCCCGGCCTGGGTGAACCAGCGGCCGAAGCTGGCGTGCATCAGGGAGACGGCCATCGCGCTGGCCACTTCGCCGCCCTTGTAGCCGCCCATGCCGTCGGCCAGCAAGGCCAGCCCGAGGGCGGGGTCCACGTGCACGGCGTCCTCGTTATGGGCGCGCGTTCGCCCGACGTCGGTCAGGGAGGCGAATTCCCAGGTCAGCGCGGGGCGAGTGGAGAACATGGAAACGCCGACACTCGCCATGGTTTGTCAGTACTGACTTCTTGAAAACTCAATGAGCAGCGGCACGTGCGCGCCGTTGCAGCAAGCGGCCGCCAGCCACGACGAACACCGCACCGGCAGCAGCAGCCGCGTAGTGCAACCAGGGATTGGCCGCCAGCGTGTCGCGCAGGATCGCGTCTTGCACGATGGTTTCGCCGCCGACCCAGCCGATCAGCGCAGCACCCAGCATGACGATGATCGGGAAGCGTTCCATGAGCTTGATCATGAGCGTGCTGCCGAAAATCACCAAGGGAATGCTGATCGCCAGGCCGAGGACCAGCAGCACCATGCTGCCCTGCGCGGCGGCCGCGACGGCAATCACGTTGTCCAGGCTCATCACCAGGTCGGCCAGCAGGATGGTGCGCACCGCGGCCATCATGCTGCCGTATTCCTTGGACTCGCCCTCGCCCTCGTCTTCCTCGCTCAGCAGCTGCAGGCCGATCCACAACAGCAGCAGGCCGCCGATGATCTGCAGGTAAGGCAGGGCGAGCAGCTTGGCTGCCACCACCGTGAGCACGATACGCAGCACCACGGCCGCGCCCGAGCCGAAGAGCACGGCCTTTTTCTGCTGCGCGGGCGGCAACGACCGCGCCGCCATGGCGATCACCACCGCGTTGTCCCCCGACAGGATGATGTTGATCCAGACGATCTTGAGCAGACCCAGCCAGAAATCGGTGCTTTGAAGAATTTCCATGTCTCTGATCCCACTGTGTTTTATTGAAAAAAGCGCCCGCAATCGAGTGCGGGCGCTTTTCTGTTTCTGCGTGGTCCTCTCATGACCCGGCTCTGCGGCCGGTGTCGCGGGGCCGTCTCTTAGAGCTGCGCCTTGAGCAGCTTGGCCAGTTCCGAGAAGTTGCGCGTCACGGTGAAGCCGCATTCTTCCATGATGGCCAGCTTGGCATCGGCCGTGTCGGCACCGCCCGAGATCAGCGCGCCGGCGTGGCCCATGCGCTTGCCGGGAGGGGCGGTGACACCGGCGATGAAGCCGACGACCGGCTTCTTCATGTGTTCCTTGCACCAGCGGGCTGCGTCAGCTTCGTCGGGGCCGCCGATTTCGCCGATCATGATGACCGCGTCGGTGTCCGGATCGTCGTTGAAGGCCTTCATCACGTCGATGTGCTTCAGGCCGTTGATCGGGTCGCCGCCGATGCCGACTGCCGACGACTGGCCCAGGCCGATTTCGGTCAGTTGAGCCACGGCTTCGTACGTCAGCGTGCCCGAACGGGAGACCACGCCGATGCGGCCCTTGCGGTGGATGTGGCCGGGCATGATGCCGATCTTGATTTCGTCGGGCGTGATCAGGCCGGGGCAGTTCGGGCCCAGCAGCAGCGTCTTCTTGCCGCCGGCCGCTTCCTTGGCCTTCATCTTGTTGCGCACTTCGAGCATGTCGCGAACGGGAATGCCCTCGGTGATGCAGATCGCCAGGTCCAGGTCGGCCTCGACGGCTTCCCAGATGGCGGCCGCGGCGCCTGCCGGCGGCACGTAGATCACCGACACGGTGGCGCCGGTCTGCGAAGCAGCTTCCTTCACCGAACCGAAGATCGGGATGTTGAAGATCGACTCGCCGGCCTTCTTCGGGTTCACGCCCGCCACGAAGGCGTTCTTGCCGTTCGCGTATTCCTGGCACTTTTCGGTGTGGAACTGGCCGGTCTTGCCGGTGATGCCTTGCGTGATGACTTTGGTGTCTTTGTTGATGTAGATCGACATGACTTGTTCCTTAGGCCTTCTTGACTGCTGCCACGACCTTCTGGGCCGCTTCCGCCATGGTGTCGGCGCTGATGATCGGCAGGCCCGAATCGGCCAGCAGCTTCTTGCCTTCGACTTCGTTGGTGCCCTTCATGCGCACGACCAGCGGCACTTGCAGGTTCACGGCCTTGCAGGCCGCGATCACGCCGGTGGCGATGGTGTCGCACTTCATGATGCCGCCGAAGATGTTCACGAGGATGGCTTCCACGTTCTTGTTCTTCAGCATGATCTTGAAGGCTTCGGTGACCTTCTCGGGGGTGGCGCCGCCGCCCACGTCCAGGAAGTTGGCCGGCTCGCCGCCGAACAGCTTGATGGTGTCCATGGTGGCCATGGCCAGGCCGGCACCGTTCACCAGGCAGCCGATGTTGCCGTCGAGGCTGATGTAGGCGAGGTCGAACTTCGAGGCTTCCACTTCGGCCGCGTCTTCTTCGTCGAGGTCGCGCAGGGCCACGATTTCGGGGTGGCGGAACAGCGCGTTGCTGTCGAAGTTGAACTTGGCGTCCAGCGCCATGACCTTGCCCTTGCTGTCACGGTTGAGCGGGTTGATCTCGACCAGCGAGGCGTCCGTCTCCATGTAGCAGGTGTAGAGCTTCTTGAGGATGTCGACCGTCTGGGCGGTCGAATCGGCGGGCATGCCGATGCCGTCGGCGATCTGCTTGGCCTGTTCGTCGGTCAGGCCCTTTTCGGGGTCTGCGAACACGGTGATGATCTTCTCGGGCGAGGAGTGGGCCACTTCCTCGATGTCCATGCCGCCTTCGCTCGAAGCGATGAAGGCCACCTTCTGGGTGGCGCGGTCGGTCACGGCCGAGACGTAGTATTCCTTGTTGATGTCGGCGCCGTCTTCGATGTAGAGGCGGCGGACCTTCTGGCCTTCGGGGCCGGTCTGGTGCGTCTTGAGCTGCATGCCGAGGATTTCGCCGGCGAGCTTCTTGACGTCTTCGATGGACTTGGCGACTTTGACGCCGCCGCCCTTGCCGCGGCCACCCGCGTGGATCTGGGCCTTGACGACCCAGACCGGGCCTCCAAGTTTCTGGGCGGCTTCGACAGCCTCCTGAACCGTATAGGCCGGGATGCCGCGCGGCACCGGCACGCCGAACTTGGCAAGGATTTCCTTGCCTTGGTACTCGTGAATCTTCATGAGGGATGTCTCTCGGAAGGAGGAGGTTGAGAACAGGAGATCTGGGGTCTGAGGCTTCGTTGGCTCTGTTGCTCGCGGGCGACGGCAGCCTGACGGCTGGGGGCGGCGAACAACCGCGGACTGTATCATGGTGCGCCGCACCAATACCGTACGCGGGTTTGCGGTCAATACGTACTTTCTTCTAGCCACCCGAGCACACTCCATCATGGCCAAGGTTTTCATCGACGGCGAAGCCGGTACCACCGGCCTGCAGATTCGCGAACGGCTCCAGGCGATGCCGCAGATCGAACTCGTGAGCATCGCGCCCGAGCTGCGAAAAGACGCCAATGCCAAGCGCGACCTGATGGCCGGCGTCGACCTGGTGGTGCTGTGCCTGCACGACGACGCGGCGCGCGAATCGGTCGCACTGATCGATCAGCTGCCCGGCAGGAAGCCCAAGATCATCGACGCCTCCACGGCGCACCGCATCGCCCCGGGTTGGGTGTTCGGCTTCCCCGAACTGGTGGAAGGCCACTGGCAGGCCGTGGCCAAGGCCGAGCGCGTCGGCAACCCGGGCTGCTACGCCACCGGCGCCATCGCCATGGTGCGTCCGCTGGTCGACGCGGGCCTGCTGCCCGCCGATTTCCCGATCTCGCTGCCATCGGTGAGCGGCTACTCGGGCGGCGGCCGGACCATGATCGAGGCCCATGAAAAGGGCGAAGCCCCGCTGTTCGAGACCTACGCGCTGGGCCTGAAGCACAAGCACATCCCCGAAATCATGACCTACACCGGCCTCACCCGCCGGCCGGTCTTCATCCCGTCGGTGGGCAACTTCAAGCAGGGCATGCTGGTGCAACTGCCGCTGCACCTCGACCTGCTCCCGGGCAAGCCGAAGGCCGGCGACCTGCAGGACGCGCTGGCCGCGCACTACGCGCGCAGCAACACGCCCGAAAAATTCGTGAAGGTGCTGCCGCCCACCGAGGACGGCAAGCTCGATGCGTTGGCGCTCAACGACACCAACGAGCTCGAGATCCGCGTGTTCCCGAACGAAGACCACCGCCATGCCGTGGTGATCGCCCGCCTCGACAACCTCGGCAAGGGCGCCAGCGGCGCCGCGGTGCAGAACCTGAAGCTGATGCTGGCGCTCTGAGCGCCGCGCTTCCTCGTCAGCTCACCAGCCAGAGTCCGACGCCCAGCAGCGCCGCGTGCGCGCCCAGCGCGATGTAGAGCGGCTTGCGCGAGGGTGTCGCCATGTCCTGCAGCGTCTCGCGGATGCGGCGCGTGAGCAAGGCACGCAGGGCCGGGTCCTGTGCAGCGCCCTCGCCCACCGGCGGCTCGCCATGCTCGGCGCGGCTTTGCTGCCACTCGGCGAGCATCTCGCTCAGCGGCAGCCGGTCGAGCACGAAGCTCACCACCGAGCGCACCGCCCTGCCCTCGCCCAGCACCGGCGCGAGCTGCTTGCTCAAGGCATCGACCGACAGCCATTCGGCTGCGCGCTGCAGGGTGCCGTGGGCACGCGGCATCGCCTCGATGCGCCCGGCAATCGCGCCGCCGAGCCGCTGCGACACCGCCTCGCCACGCGCCGCGACCAGGTGCTGCATTGCACGCGCGCGGCCCTGCTGCACGCCGAGCATCGCGTAGACGGCCACGAACAGCAGCAGCAAAACGGCCACCAGCAGCGGCGGCGAGGTGACGAGCGCAAGGATGGCGCCAGCCCCACCGGCACGCGCCGCCGTGTTGCCCGGCCCGTGCAGTTGGCCCAGATAGAAGAAGAAAACGCCGCCGCCCAGAATCAGGCCGAGGAGACTGCCCTTGATCACGGAGCCGGCGAAGGAAAGGCCGGCCTTGGCGCCGGTGCGAACGAGAGACGGCTGGCCGATGGGCTCAGGTGACACGGAAAAGCTCCTCCAAAAGTGACGGCCGGTCCTTCTTGTGGGCTGCAGTGCGAGCTGCCGGCGCGCGGTGGATCATGCCATTGGCGCTCCACACCATAATCGCGCACCCATCTACACGAGGAGGATTCCATGGCCATCAAATTCCAGAAGCCGACCGCGGCATTCGTCGCCGCTTCCTGGGCCGCGCTGCTCATCGGCGCCATCGTCTACCTGATCGGGCTGTGGAACGCCTCCATGCAGCTCAACGAGAAGGGCTACTACTTCACCATCCTGATGTACGGCCTGTTCTCCGCCGTGTCGCTGCAGAAGACCGTGCGCGACCGCCTCGAAGGCACGACCGTGACCGGCATCTACTACGGCCTGTGCTGGATCTCGCTGCTGCTGTCGGTCGCCCTGCTCGCCGTCGGCCTGTTCAATGCCACGCTGGCTGCCAGCGAGAAGGGCTTCTATGCCATGGCATTCCTGCTGAGCCTGTTCGGTGCGGTCGCGGTGCAGAAGAATGTGCGCGACATCGCCGCGCACAAGAGCGAGACGCCCTCGCTCGACGAAGTGCCCGAAGCGAACTGATCCAGCCTGCCTCGGGACGATTGCGCAGCGTCATTCGCCGGTCTCATCGAAATCGCTCCTGAGCACCTTCGACACGACGGCACCTGAAAAGCCCCGCGCCATCAGGAACCGCATCTGCTTCGCCCGCTCCTTCGCATCGGCGGGCGGGGCGTCGAAGCGGCGCCGCCACAGGGCGGTGGCGCGCTCGACTTCGGTGTCTTGCAACCCGGCCACCGCCTCGGCAATGGCCTCGGGCGCGATGCCCTTGGCCTGCAGTTCCTGCTTGACGCGCAGCGCACCCGAGCGGGCGGCGCGCTGGTTGAGCACCGAGGCCACCACGCGCGGCTCGCTGATGAAGTCCTTTGCGGCCAGTTCGTCGAGCGCCTTCGCCAGCGTGCCGGGCTCTTCTTCATGCCTGGCCAGCTTGCGCTCCAGTTCCGCGCGCGAATGTTCGCGCTGGCTCAGCAGGCGCAGTGCGCGGCCTTTGAGGGACGGGGCGTTGAATGCCATGCGGGGGTCGCTCGCGCGGCCCCCGGGGAGCCGCGCCTGTACTTACTCGCCCTTGTCGGCCTTGTCCGCCTTCGCGGCCTTCTGCGGCTTCTCGGGCGTGGCGCCGGCATCGGCGGCCAGCAGCGGGATGCCCAGCGATTCGCGCACCTTGTTCTCGATCTCGCGCGACAGCTCGGGATTCTCGCGCAGGAACTCGCGGGCGTTGTCTCGGCCCTGGCCGATCTTCTCGCCGTTGTAGGCGTACCAGGCGCCCGACTTGTCGACGATCTTGGCCGTGACGCCCATGTCGATGATCTCGCCCTCGCGGCTGATGCCCTCGCCGAACAGGATGTCGAACTCGGCCGTCTTGAACGGCGGCGACACCTTGTTCTTCACCACCTTCACCTTGGTTTCGTTGCCGATGGCCTCGTCGCCCTTCTTGATGGTGCCGATGCGGCGGATGTCCAGGCGCACCGAGGCGTAGAACTTCAGCGCATTGCCGCCGGTGGTGGTTTCGGGCGAACCGAACATCACGCCGATCTTCATGCGGATCTGGTTGATGAAGATGACCATGCAGTTGGTCTTCTTGATGGTGGCGGTGAGCTTGCGCAGCGCCTGGCTCATCAGGCGGGCCTGCAGGCCGGGCAGCGAGTCGCCCATCTCGCCTTCGATTTCGGCCTTGGGCGTGAGCGCGGCGACGGAGTCGACCACGATCAGGTCAACAGCGCCCGAGCGCACCAGGGAGTCGACGATTTCGAGCGCCTGCTCGCCGGTGTCGGGCTGGCTGATGAGCAGGTCGGACAGATTCACGCCGAGCTTCTGGGCGTATTGCACGTCGAGCGCGTGCTCGGCATCGACGAAGGCGCAGGTGCCGGCCTGCTTCTGCATGGCGGCGATGACCTGCAGCGTGAGCGTGGTCTTGCCCGAGGATTCAGGGCCGTAGATCTCGATGACGCGGCCGCGCGGCAGGCCGCCGACGCCCAGCGCGATGTCCAGGCCCAGCGAACCGGTGGAGACCACCTGGATGTCTTCGAGCGCCTCGCCTTCGCCGAGCCGCATGATCGTGCCCTTGCCGAACTGCTTTTCGATCTGGGCCAGTGCGGCCTGGAGGGCCTTGGCCTTTTCACTGTTGGCGACCGAGATGCTTGCGCCCTTGACGACTGCGTCCATGTGGAAACTCCTTGAATATCAACGGTTTGTGTTGGGTTTCAATCCATCTGCTTTTAATTACAGGCTGGATGCTTGAACAGTAGTGTAGGGGTTCATTGACTCGAGTAAACCCATTTTTTGGTCAGTTTGCTTTACCATTTGGCGCCATGTCCGAAGCCGCGTTCCCGACCGATCCCGACGCCTGGCGCCAGACCCACCTGGGCCGCCTGCTGGGCCACGCGATGCGCCGCTTCGACGAGCGCGTGCTGGAGCTGATGGCGCATGACGTCGGCGTGCCGCTGGCCCTGTCGAACCTCGCGGCGCGCGCGCAGGTGAGTGCGGCGCACATCCACATCACGCGCCACCTGGCGCGCGAAGGCTCGCGCCTGACCGAACTGGCAGAGCGCGCCGGCATGACCAAGCAGGCCATGGGTGCGCTGGTCGACCAGTGCGAGGCCTGGGGGCTGGTGACGCGCGGTCCCGACCCGCTCGACGCGCGGGCGCGGCGCGTGCTGTTCACGGCCGACGGGCTGGCCTGGCTCGACGCTTTCCGCAGTGCGGTGACGCAGGCCGAAGGCGAGTTCCGCGGCAGCGTGGGAAACGACATTGCCACCGTGGTAACCATCGGACTCGAAGCCTATACGGCGGGCTAGACTCCAAGGCGGAGACCAACGCGCGCCCAGGGGCGCCGACACAGCCGGAGGTGGCGCATATGCGGATTCTGATTGCCGAAGACGACCAGGTGCTGGCCGATGCCCTGCTGCGCAGCCTGCGCACCTCGGGCGCGGCGGTCGACCACGTGGCGAACGGCTCGCAGGCCGACACCGCCCTCATGACGCACGACGAATTCGACCTGCTGATCCTTGATCTCGGGCTGCCCAACCTGCACGGCATCGAGATCCTCAAGCGCCTGCGCGCGCGCGGCTCGCAGCTGCCGGTGCTGGTGCTCACGGCGGCCGACAGCGTGGAGGAACGCGTCAAGGGCCTGGACCACGGCGCCGACGACTACATGGCCAAGCCCTTCAGCCTGCAGGAACTCGAGGCGCGCGTACGCGCCCTCACCCGGCGCGGCATGGGCACCACCAGCAACACGATCCGCCACGGCCCGCTGGTCTACGACCAGGCCGGCCGCGTGGCGACCATCGACGGCAAGATGATCGAGCTGTCGGCACGCGAACTCGGCCTGCTCGAAGTGCTGCTGCAGCGCGCCGGCCGGCTGGTGAGCAAGGACCAGCTGGTCGACCGCCTGTGCGAATGGGGCGAGGAGGTGAGCCTCAACGCCATCGAGGTCTACATCCACCGCCTGCGCAAGAAGATCGAGAAGGGTCCCGTGCGCATCGCGACGGTGCGCGGGCTGGGCTACTGCCTCGAGAAGATCCAGCCCTGATGCTCCTTGCCAAGCGCGAAGCCTTGGGGCAAGCCCAGTGAAGCTTTTCCAGCGCGCGCAGCGCTCCCTGTTCGGCGAGATCCTCGACTGGATGCTCACGCCGCTTCTGCTGCTGGTGCCCGTGAGCATCGGCGTCACGTGGCTGGTGGCGCAGGGCATTGCCAACGCGCCCTTCGACCGCGCGCTCGAGCACAACGTGAAGGCCCTGGCCGAGCTGGTGACGGTGAAGGACGGGCACACGCAGTTCGTGCTGTCGCAGTCGGCGCGCGAGATCCTGCGGGCCGACGACACCGGCCACGTGTACTACCAGCTGTTCGACGGGCACGACACGCTGCTGAGCGGCGAGCGCGACATCCCACTGCCCGGGCTCGACGAGCCGCTGCCGCCCGGCCAGGTGTTCCTGCACAACAGCGACGTGCACGGCAAGCCGGTGCGCGTGGCCTCCCTGTGGATCGCCAGCGGCGCCGAGGACGTGCCGCCCTCGCTGCTGCAGCTGGCCGAGACGCGCGAGAAGCAGTCGGTGCTCGCGGCCGAGATCATCAAGGGCGTGCTGCTGCCGCAGTTCGCGATTCTGCCGCTGGCGGTGTTGCTGATCTGGCTGGCGCTGGTGCGCGGCATCAAGCCGCTGTCGGTGGTGGAGGCGCGCATCCGCGAGCGGCGCCCGGGCGACCTGAGCCCGCTCGACGAATCGTCGGTGCCGCAGGAAGTGGTGCCGCTGGTGTCCTCGGTCAACGAGCTGCTGGACAAGCTCAACGATTCGATCGGCACGCAGAAGCGATTCCTGGCCGACGCGGCGCATCAGCTGAAAACGCCGCTGGCGGGCCTGCGCATGCAGGCCGACTTGGCGCAGCGCGAAGGCGCCAATGCCGACGAACTGAAGCAGTCGCTCAAGCAGATCGGCCGTGCGAGCAAGCGCGCCACGCACACCGTGAACCAGCTGCTGTCGCTGGCTCGCGCCGAGGGCAACAGCGCCAACGCGCACCACCAGCCCTGCGACCTGGCGCGGCTCACCATCGAGGTGGTGCGCGAGGCCGTGCCGCGCGCGATCGAGAAGCGCATCGACCTGGGCTACGACGGCGCCGAGGCCGGGGCGCCGGGCGTGGTGTTCGACGGCAACGCGACGCTGCTGAAGGAGCTGGTGCGCAACCTCGTCGACAACGCGATCAACTACACGCCCTCGACGCCGCAGCGCCCGGGACTGATCACCGTGCGCGTGCTGGCCGACCCCTTCGGCCACGTGCTGCTGCTGCAGGTGGAAGACAACGGCCCCGGCATCGCCGAGAGCGACCGCGAGCTGGTGTTCGAGCCCTTTTACCGCGTGCTCGGCAACGAGGCCGACGGCTCGGGGCTGGGGCTGCCGATCGTGCTGGAGATCGCGAACCAGCACCGCGCGCAGGTGAAGCTGGAGGATGCGCATCCCGGCAAGCAGCCGCCGGGCGCGCTGTTCACGGTGCGCTTCGAGAGCGAGACGCCCTCCTGACCCGCTGGATCAGGGCGTCGGCGCGCCGGTTCTAGCTTCCTTGCGGATCTGCAGCCATTCAGGATGGATCTGCCGCGCCACGCGCTGCGGCTCGCGTTCGCCGAGCGCGGCGGGCGCCAGGCCGAAGCCGGCGAGCTCGCCGCGCGCCCACAGGAAATAGCCGGCGTTGGCAATCAGCAGAACGACGAGCAACAGGCGCAGCTTCATGCGGATCAGAACCCCATGCCGCGAGGGCGCACGCTGACTTCGTCGCTGGAGACCAGTTGCAGGCCGGCGTCGGTGCGCACCTGCAGCTCGCCGCCCCAGGCCACGCCTTCGCACAGCCCGGCGGTGCCGTCGCTGAGCGCCACTTCGCGGCCGCGCAGCACGTCGCGTGCGGCAAAGCGCTCGGCGAACGGCGCGAAGCCCCTGGCCTCGAAGTCGAGCACGCTGCGCACCAGCGGCTCGGCCAGTTCGTGCAGCACCTCGGGCGCGGTGGCCTCGGGACGCCACTGGCGCAGCCAGGCCGGCGGCGTGCGCATGCCATCGGCTTCGCGCGCGCCGATGTTGATGCCGATGCCGATCACGAGGTAGCGCGACGCATCCGGCCGGCCGGTGGACGGCAGCGCGGTCTCGATGAGGATGCCGGCCAGCTTGCAGTCGCCGACCCACACGTCGTTGGGCCACTTGAGGCCGGTCTTGTGAACGCCCGAGGGGTCGAGGCTTTCGGCCACGGCAACGCCGACGGCCAGCGACAGGCCCGACCAGTCGGCCGGCGCGAGCGGCAGGCCGAGAGAGAAGGTCAGCGACGCGGGCTCTTCGTTCTGCTGCGCGCTCTGCCAGGGCCGCCCAAGGCGGCCGCGCCCCGCAGTCTGGCGCTCGGCCACGAGCAGCACGGGCTCGACACGGCCGGCGCGCGCGCGGCGCATCAACTCGGTGTTGGTGGAATCGATTTCGGCCACGGCCTCGACGGCGAAACCGGGCAGCAGCGGCGCAACCGCCGCGGCGATCCGGTCTTCGAACCAGTCGGCCGTTGTGCTGCTGCTCATGGTCAATCCTTGTCGGATTTGTCCTTCTTCGCGGACTTTTTCTCCGATTTCTTGCCGGCTTTTTTCTCGGCCTTCTTTTCAGCCTTCTTCGCTTCTTTTTTCTCGACCTTTTTCTTTTCGGCCTTCCTGGCTTTCTTCTTCTTTTTCTTCTCGTCGTCCTTGGGCGTCAACAGCGTGCCGCGGCACTGCTCCGAGCCGCACCAGCAGGGAAATTCGGACAGGAGTTTCGGCGTGTACGGCTCGTCGATGATCAGGCCGTAGTCGTAATTGAGTTCTTCGCCCGCAGAGATGTTTCGCAGCGCCTTGATATAAACGCGCCCATCGACTTCGTCTGCTTCGCAATTCGGTTCGCACGAGTGATTGATCCAGCGCGCATCGTTGCCCTTGACGTTGCCGTCGATCACACGCCCGTCGTCGATGTGGAAGTAGAAGGTGTGGTTCGGCTGGGCCGGGTCGTGCGGATGGCGGCGCAGCGCCTCTTTCCAGCTGATGACCTCGCCCTTGTATTCGATCAGCGTCTCGCCTTCGGCCAGGTCCTGCACGGCGAAGACACCGTTGCCGTGGACATCCGAGCGCCGCATCTGGATGCGGCGGCCGCTGGGCCGCCCCGAGGCAAGCCGCGCCTCCCCCTCGGGGGGATGGGGGGCTTCCGTTTCGCGGCCGGCGGAAAGTGGGGATTTGGAAGGCATCGCCGAAGTCTGTTAGTTTGAATATGCACACATGCGCGTGTGCGCGTGTGCACACGCGGGAAGCCGCAGAGTATAGAGAGCCCTTAGATGACAAAGACTTTGGTAATCGCAGAAAAACCGTCGGTGGCACAGGACATCGTCCGCGCCCTCACGCCGGTGGCAGGGAAATTCGACAAGCACGACGAGCATTTCGAGAACGAAAGCTACGTCGTGACCAGCGCCGTGGGCCACCTGGTCGAGATCCAGGCGCCCGAGGAGTTCGACGTCAAGCGGGGCAAGTGGAGCTTTGCCAATCTCCCCGTGATCCCGCCGCACTTCGACCTGAAGCCGGTCGACAAGACCAAGACGCGCCTGAACGCCGTGGTCAAGCAGGCCAAGCGCAAGGACGTGACGCAGCTCATCAACGCCTGCGACGCGGGCCGCGAGGGCGAGCTGATCTTCCGCCTGATCGAGCAGTACGCCGGCGGCAAGTCGGGCCTGCACAAGCCGGTGAAACGGCTGTGGCTGCAGTCGATGACGCCGCAGGCGATCCGCGACGGCTTCGACGCGCTGCGCACCGAGAAGCAGATGCAGGGCCTGGCCGACGCCGCGCGTTCGCGTTCCGAGGCCGACTGGCTCGTGGGCATCAACGGCACGCGCGCCATGACGGCGTTCAATTCGCGCGACGGCGGCTTCTTCCTCACGACCGTGGGCCGCGTGCAGACGCCGACGCTTTCCGTCGTGGTGGAGCGCGAGGAGCAGATCCGCAAGTTCGTCTCGCGCGAGTACTGGGAAATCCACGCCAGCTTCGCGGCCGAGGCCGGCGAGTACCCGGGCAAGTGGTTCAACCCCGACTGGAAGAAGGCCAACGCGCCGCTGCTGGCCAACGGCGAACCCGATCCCGAGCAGCGCGCCGACCGCGTGTGGAACGAGCAGGACGCCCGCGCCATCGCCGACGCCTCGCGCGGCAAGCCTGCCACGGTGACGGAAGAGAGCAAGCCCACCACGCAAGCCTCGCCGATGCTGTTCGACCTGACCTCGCTGCAGCGCGAGGCCAACGGCCGCTTCGGCTTCTCGGCCAAGACCACGCTGGCGCTGGCGCAGAGCCTGTACGAGCGCCACAAGGCGCTGACCTACCCGCGTACCGATTCGCGCGCGCTGCCGGAAGACTATCTGCCCGTCGTCAAGCAGACCATGGGCATGCTCGCCAACAGCGGCATGAAGCACCTGGCGCCGTTCGCCCAGCAGGCGGTCGACGGCAACTACGTGAAGCCCAACAAGCGCATCTTCGACAACGCCAAGGTGTCGGATCACTTTGCGATCATCCCGACGCTGCAAGCGCCCAGCGGCCTGAGCGATGCCGAGCAGAAGCTCTACGACTTCGTGGTGCGCCGCTTCATGTCGGTGTTCTTCCCGAGCGCCGAGTACCAGGTGACCACGCGCATCAGCACGGTGGAGCAGGACGGCAGGAAGTACCCCTTCCGCACCGACGGCAAGGTGCTGGTGAAGCCGGGCTGGCTGGCCATCTACGGCAAGGAAGCCCAGGACGACGAGAAGGAAGACGACAAGGACGGCAAGCGCCTCGTGCCGGTGAAGCCGGGCGAGATCGTGAAGGCCGAGTCGGTCGACACCAAGGGCCTGAAGACGCGCCCGCCGGCGCGCTACTCCGAAGCCACGCTGCTCGGCGCGATGGAAGGCGCGGGCAAGACCATCGACGACGACGAACTGCGCGAGGCCATGCAGGAGAAGGGCCTGGGCACGCCAGCCACGCGCGCGGCCACCATCGAAGGCCTGATCACCGAGAAGTACATGCTGCGCGAAGGCCGCGAGCTGATCCCCACGGCCAAGGCCTTCCAGCTCATGACGCTGCTGCGCGGCCTGGGTGTGGAAGAACTCTCCAAGGCCGAGCTGACCGGCGAGTGGGAGTACAAGCTCGCGCAGATGGAAAAGGGCGCGCTGAGCCGCGATGCCTTCATGCGCGAGATCGCCGAGATGACGGAGCACATCGTCAAGAAGGCGAAAGAGTACGACCGCGACACCGTGCCGGGCGACTATGCGACCCTGCAGACGCCGTGCCCCAACTGCGGCGGCGTGGTGAAGGAAAACTACCGCCGCTACGGCTGCGTCGGCAAGAGCGGCACGGGCGAGGATGCCTGCGGCTTCTCCTTCGGCAAGTCGCCGGCCGGGCGCACCTTCGAGGTGGCCGAGGCCGAGGCGCTGCTGCACGACAAGCACATCGGCCCGCTGGAAGGCTTCCGCTCCAAGGCCGGCTGGCCCTTCACCTCCGAGATCATTCTCAAGTTCGACGAGGAGGCGAAGAACTGGAAGCTGGAGTTCGACTTCGGCGACGACAAGAACGGCGACACCGGCGAGATCGTCGACTTCAGCGAGCAGGACACCGTGGGCCCGTGCCCGGTGTGCGGCGCGCCGGTGTTCGAGCACGGCAGCAACTACGTCTGCGAGAAGTCGGTGCCGACGAACGCGCAGCCGACGCCCAGCTGCACCTTCAAGACCGGCAAGATCATCCTGCAACAGCCGGTGGAGCGCGCGCAGATGGAAAAGCTGCTCGCCACCGGCAAGACCGACCTGCTCGACAAGTTCGTGAGCATGCGCACGCGCCGCGCCTTCAAGGCCTTCCTGACCTGGAACGCCGAAGAGGGCAAGGTGACCTTCGAGTTCGCGCCGCGCGAGGGCGGCAGCAAGTTCCCGCCGCGCAAGACCTTCGGCAAGGCCGCGCCCGCGGCCAAGAAGGCGGCGGCGAAGAAGACGCCCGCCGCGAAGAAGGCCCCGGCAGCGAAGAAGGCAGCCGCGCCGCGCAAGCCCGGCGCGGGCTTGAAGCCCAGCGACTCGCTGGCCGCGGTGATCGGCGCCGAACCGGTGGCGCGCACCGAGGTCATCAAGAAGCTGTGGGACTACATCAAGGCAAACGGCCTGCAGGATGCGGCCAACAAGCGCGCGATCAACGCCGACGCCAAGCTCAAGCCGGTGTTCGGCAAGGACCAGGTGACGATGTTCGAGCTCGCGGGCATCGTCGGCAAGCATCTTTCGGCGCCCTGAGCCATGCGGCGCCGACATCTCGCCGCCGGCCTGGCTGCAGCGATGCTGCTGGGCACAGCCTGCCTCGCACAAGCCGCGGCCTGGCCTGACAAGCCCGTCAGGCTGATCGTGCCCTTCCCGCCGGGACAGGCCACCGATATCTTCGCCCGCGCGCTCGCCGAACAGCTCGGCAAACGGCTGGGCCAGCCGGTGATCGTCGACAACAAGGCCGGTGCCGGCAGCAACATCGGCACCGAGTTCGTGGTGCGCTCACAGCCCGACGGCTACACGCTGGTGGTGGCCGGCAGCGCGATGGCGGTGAACCAGACGCTCTATGCCAAGCCGGGCTTCGACCCGCGCAAGGACCTGGCCGGCATCTCGCTGATCGCCAAGGTGCCGCTGGTGTTCCTCGCCACGCCCGAGAGCGGCATCCGCACGCTGGCCGACCTCACGACGCGCGCCAAGGCCGAGCCCGGCCGGCTGAGCTACGCGAGCGCCGGCATCGGCGGCACGCAACATCTTTCGGGCGAGATGTACAAGTCGGCGGCGCACGTGTTCATCACGCACATTCCGTACCGCGGCAGCGGACCCGCGCAGTCGGACTTCCTGGGCAACCAGATTCCGCTGATGGTCGACTCGGTGACGGCCGCGCTGCCGCACATCAAGTCGGGCAGGGCGGTGGCGCTGGCCGTGACCTCGGCCACACGCTCCTCGCAATTGCCCGACGTGCCCACCGTGCGCGAAAGCGGTGTGGCGGGCACGAAGAACTTCGAGGCCGTGGGCTGGCTCGGCCTGATGGCGCCGCGCGGCACGCCACCCGACATCGTCGAGCGGCTCAACCGCGAAGTCACGGACATCCTGAAGAGCGAGCAGATGGCGCGTTTCATCCGCGAGCGCGGTTCCGAGCCCGCGCCCACGACGCCGGCCGAGTTCGACCGCTTCGTGGCGAGCGAGATCGGCGTCTGGGGCGCGGCGGTGAAGGCCTCTGGCGCGAAGCCGGAGTAGCAACCAAGGGCCGGGGCTGTTACAAGGCCAGCCGGGGCTGCGGCCTATAGTGGTCTGCAGTTCCACCCTCTCCTGGAGTTTTCCGTGAAGTCATTCATTGCAGCTGTGTTCGCCCTTGCGATGGGGGCCGTCCTGGCGGGCTGCGCCGGAACGGGCTCGGCCGGATCGTCGGGCTCCGCCGGTGCGTCGCCGGGCAGTGGTGTCACGGTGTTCGGCACCATCGATGCCGGCGTCAGCGGCAGCACGAACCGCTCCGACCGGCGCTAGGTCCGGCCGGGCGGCCATCCTCCCGATCGCGTCAGCGCCGCAGCAGCGCCTGTCGCAACACTCGCGCCGCGCGGTCGCGGATCTTGGCGGGGCCGGACCCCGGCGACGTCTTGGGCGCGACCCTGGCGGTCGCGCAGGCCCACAAGAAGTCATGCAGGATCGGCGTGTCGTCGACCGTCTCGGTGCTGCCGTACTTGTGGAACTCGGGATGCCACTGGGTCGCGGCGATGTAGCTGCGGCCCTTGTCGGACCGGCGGCGGATGGCCTCGGGCACGCGGTCGGGCAGGCTCCAGGCCTCGATCTCGAAGCCCGGTGCGAGCCCCTTGATGCCCTGGTGGTGGATGCTGTTGACGCGCGCCTTCTGCACCTGCGGAAAGAGCTTGGAAAGCCGCGTGCCCTGCACCAGCTCGATCTCGTGGAAGTTCTGGTCGTAGGTGACCGGGTCGCGGTGGCGCAGGCCGCCAGCGTGCTGGGCCTCGATGTCCTGGTAGAGCGTGCCGCCGAAGGCCACGTTGATGAGCTGCAGCCCGCGGCACACGCCGAAGATCGGCTTGCCGGCCTGCTCGAAGGCCTCGACCAGCGCGAGGTCGTAGAGGTCGCGGATCTGGTCGCCGATCCACGCATCCTTGAGCGGCACTTCGCCGTAGCTGCCGGGCCAGACGTCGGCGCCGCCGTGCATCACGACACCGTCGAGCCACTCTGCGTAGTGTGAAAGCTTGGTGTCGCCGCGCGCGGTTTCGCCGGTGGGGCAGGGCACCATCACCACCATCGCGCCGGCGGACATGAGCCAATGCGCGATCGATTGCTCGACGTACTGCAGCGTCTTGTTGGTGAAGAGCGAGCGGGCCGGGTCGGCATGCGAGAAGCAGGCGGACAGGCCGATCTTGAGTCGGGCGGAAACAGGTTGTGTCATCGCGGGACTGTCGTCAGTGGGAACCGGACGATGGATGCGAAAAGGAAAGTCCATTTTGGCTCGTTGGCCTCTCGCACGGGGTCGGACGACACGCCAAGTATGCTTTCAACGCCGCCCCAACGAAGAAGGAAGACAAGCCGATGAAAACCATCAAGGGCCCCGCCATTTTTCTGGCCCAGTTCGCGGGGGACACCGCCCCGTTCGATACGCTCGACGGCATCGCCGGCTGGGCCGCCGGGCTGGGCTACAGGGGCGTGCAGATCCCGAGCTGGGACGCGCGCCTGTTCGACCTCCGGCGCGCCGCCGAAAGCAAGACCTACTGCGACGAGGTGAAGGGCACGCTGGCGAAGCATGGCTTGGAGATCACCGAACTCTCGACGCACCTCCAGGGCCAGCTGGTGGCGGTGCATCCGGCCTACGACGCGGGCTTCGACGGCTTCGCGGCGCCCGAGGTGCGCGGCGACCCGGTGCGGCGGCAGCAGTGGGCGGTCGAGCAGCTGCACTTCGCGGCCAAGGCCTCGGCCAACCTGGGCCTCACGGCGCACGCGACCTTCTCGGGCGCGCTGGCCTGGCCGTACCTGTATTCGTGGCCGCCACGCCCGCCGGGCCTCGTCGAGCAAGCCTTCGACGAACTCGCGCGCCGCTGGCGGCCGATCCTCGACGCCTTCGACGCCGTGGGCGTGGACGTGGGCTACGAGATCCACCCCGGCGAAGACCTGCACGACGGCGTGAGCTACGAGATGTTTTTGGAGCGCGTGAACAACCACCCGCGCGCCTGCCTGCTGTACGACCCGAGCCACTTCATGCTGCAGCAGCTCGATTACCTGGCCTACATCGACCACTACCACGAGCGCATCAAGATCTTCCACGTGAAGGACGCCGAGTTCAACCCGACCGGCAAGCAGGGCGTGTACGGCGGCTTCCAGAGCTGGATCAACCGGGCCGGGCGCTTCCGCTCGCTGGGTGATGGGCAGGTGAACTTCAAGGCCATCTTCTCGAAGCTGGCGCAGTACGACTTTCCGGGCTGGGCGGTGCTGGAGTGGGAGTGCTGCATCAAGCACCCGGAAGACGGCGCGCGCGAGGGCGCAACGTTCATCGCCGACCACATCATCCAGGTGGCGGACCGGGCCTTCGACGACTTCGCGGCGGGCGGGGTGGACGTGGCGGCCAACAGGCGGACGCTCGGAATCGGCTGACCTGACCGTCAGAGCAACGCGACCAGCCGACGGATCGCGCCATCGATCTGCTGCTCGGCGATCAGCCCGTAGCCGAATGCGAGGCCGTTGGACACGCCGGGCGCGTGCGGATCGAGCGCGAAACGCGAGAGCGGCGGCAGCGTGATGCCAGCCGCGGCGGCGCGCTCCACCACCGCATCGGCGCGCGTACCGCCGTGCAGCCGGGCCGACAGGTGCAGGCCGGCGTCCGAAGGAATCACTTCGAGCCGGCCCGCACCGTGGCGTGCCAGGGCCTCGAGCAATGCGGTGCGCCGCGCGCCGTAGAGTCTGCGCATCTTGCGGATGTGGCGCGCCAGGTGCCCTTCGGCGATGAAGGCGGCCAGCGCCTCCTGGCCCAGCACCGGGCCGTGCCAGTCGGCCAGTTCGCGCGCGCGCACCAGCGCCGCGCGGGCCCAGGGCGGCGCCACCACGAAGCCCAGCCGCAGCGCGGGGAACAGGCTCTTGGAAAAGGTGCCGATGTAGAAGACCGACTCGGCGCGGTCGAGCGTCTGCAGTGCATCGAGCGGGCGGCCGGCGAAGCGGAATTCGCCGTCGTAGTCGTCCTCGATGACGACCGCGTTGCGCGCCCGCGCGAAGGCAAGCAGGGCGGCACGGCGCGGCGGCGACATCGCCACGCCGGTGGGGAATTGGTGCGAGGGGGTCACGCAGACCACGCGGGCCCCGGGCGGAATGCGGTCCACGCACATGCCTTCGTCATCGGTCGGCACGGTCACCACTTTCGCGCCAGCGGCCAGCATGGCTTCGCGCAGCGAGGGGTAGAACAGCTGCTCGACCGCGACCACCGTGCGCCCCGGCACGACGAGGATGCGCGCGAGCAGCCCGAAGGCCTGCTGCGCGCCGGCCGTGACCACGATGTCACCGGCGGTGCAGCCGACGGCGCGGGTGAACGACACGTGCTTCGCGATGGCCTCGCGCAGCGCGCCCTGGCCCTGCGGGTCGGCGTAGTCGGCGGTCTGGCGTGCGACGCGGCGCAGCGCGCGGTCGCTCACGCGGCGCCAGATGTCGAAGGGAAAGACGCTCACGTCGGGCAGGCCGACGCGGAAGTCGTCGCGCGCTGGCGATGGCTGCAGCGTGGGGACGAGGTCGGCGCCCGGAACAGCGAGGGGCACCAGACGGGGGTCGCGCCGGGCTGGCGAGGCTTTGGTGGCGCGGCCACGCCGGGAGGCCGGCAACGTGTCGGCCACGTAGGTGCCGGCGCCGGGGCGCGCCAGCAGGTAGCCCTCGCTCAGCAGCAGGTCGTAGGCCGCGAGCATGGTGTTGCGCGACACGCCCAGGCGCTGCGCCAGCGCGCGCGTGGCGGGCAGGCGCGCGCCGGGCTGCAGCCGGCCGTCGAGGATGGCGCCGCGCAGCTGGCGGTGCACCTCGCGCAGCAGTTCGCGCGAGCCGGCGCCCGGCAGGTGGATGGCGAGTTCGAAAAGTGGCTCCATAAACTTCGTTAATTGTGGTTCTTTTGAAGGGCCAATTGCAAACGTACTCTGGAGGCCTCGAACACAGCTTCAACGGAGTCCCTCATGAACGGCACCGATCTCCCGACCTCGCGACCGCCTGAACGCCTGCCCCTGAGCCTGGGTTGGCTCGCACTGGGGGCCTTTGCCATCGGCACCGAAAGCTTCATGGTCGCGGGGCTGCTGCCGGTGCTGGCGGCCGACCTGCAGGTCAGTGCCGCACGGGCCGGGCAGTTGGTGCTGCTGTTCGCGCTGAGCTATGCGATCGGCTCGCCGGTGATGGCGGCGCTGCTGGGGCGCTTCGGTCGCCGGCCGCTGCTGATTGCCAGCCTCGCGGCCTTCTCGGCGCTGACGCTGGCGGCATCGATGGCGCACGGCTTTGCGCAGCTGGCATTCGCGAGGGTCGCGCTGGGGCTGGTGGCCGGCGTGTTCCTGCCAACCGCGAGCGCGGTGGCGGCCGCCATGGTGTCGCCCGCGCTGCGCGGCCGGGCGCTGGCCATCGTGACCGGCGGCGGCACAGTGGCAGTGGCGCTGGGCGTGCCGCTGGGTGCGTGGATCTCCGGCTGGGGCGGCTGGCGCACGGCCTACCTGCTGATCGCGGCTGCGGCGGCGCTTGCCACCTTGGGCCTCGCCCTCGGGCTGCCGCGCACGCTGGCGCAGGCCCCGGCGGCTGCAAAGCGCGCGCCGGCCTTTGCCGTGGCCCGCGAGCCGGGCGTGCTGCCGGCCTTGCTGATCAGCATGCTGTGGGCCACGGGCGGCTTCAGCTTCTACACCTACATTGCACTGTTCCTCTCGGAGACGCTGGGCTTCGGCGCCGAAGGCGCGAGCGCGGTGTTCTTCGCCATCGGCGTGGCGGCAGCCATCGGCACCGCGGCCGGCGGCTGGGCCACCGACCGCTTCGGCGCCGATCGCATGGCGCAGGGCTTCGCGCTGATGCTGGTGCTGATCCTTGGTGGGCTCTCGTTCTCGGCGCAGATGCTGCCGCGCGGTTTGGCACTGCCGCTGATCGTGGGGCTGTCGGCGCTGTGGGGCTTCGCGGGCTGGGGGTTCGGCCCGGCGCAGGCGGTGCGGCTGATCCGGCTGGCGCCGGAGCACGCGCCGATGACGCTGTCGCTCAACGCGTCGGCGATCTACCTCGGCATTGCGGCCGGTTCGGCACTGGGCGGCATGGCGATCGAACTGGCCGGCGTCGGCGCGGTGGGCTGGGTGGGGGCGGCCTGCCAGTTCACAGGGCTGATGCTGCTGTTGCGCGCGCCGCGCGCGGCCCGCAACGCCTCGTCAAACTATGTTTTTGATAGCAAATAGTGCTTGAACAACGGCCCTTCGGGGCCTTTTTCATGAGATCGTTGTTTTAAAGACAAGCAACTGTCATGCCCTGCAAGCTATAATGTCGGGTTCGTTTCGATACCACGACGAAGAATTTCGTCAATACCGCCGGCTGACCTGCACTGTCCCTTGGATTCTTCAGGCCTCTCACTCCCAAGCCGGCTTTTACAGTGTGTTGGAGCGCCAGACCGGGCGCCCATGATTGCCACCACTGCCTTCGTTCCTGTTGAAGCGAATAGCGCGTCCGCCGCGCCATTCCGGCCGGCCCACGCCCGTTTTCAATTATTTTTCAGGCACTTCGCGCTTTGCATCTGCGCGCTGTGCCAAGGCTTCATGGACATCATTCAACACAGTATCGCGGTGGGCAAGTACCTTGTTTCCCCGCTCATCCGACATCAGGACGACGGCAAGTACGCCGCTTCGGTCTCGATCCGCTCCGGCCGCGGCAGCGGCATGCACGACCGCGTGATGCGCTTCACGCCGCGCTTTGCCAGCCACGCCGCCGCCGTCGGCTACGCCATCGACCAGGGCCTCGGCTGGGTGCGCGAACGCGCCCCCCAGGTTTCGAAGACGACCCCTCTCGCGCTTCCGTGCGCGGGCTGAAACAATTACGCCCAATTCCATCTCCAACAAACATCGAACGAGTCAGAGGTAACCACATATGCCCAAGGAAGAACTGATCGAAATGAACGGCGCAGTGACCGAAGTCCTGCCCGACTCGCGCTACCGCGTCACGCTGGACAACGGCCATCAGCTGATCGCCTACAGCGGCGGCAAGATGCGCAAGCACCACATCCGCATCCTGGCGGGTGACAAGGTGTCGCTCGAACTCTCGCCCTACGACCTGACCAAGGGCCGTATCACCTTCCGTCACCTGGAACGCCGCGGCCCGCCGCCGACCACCGGCGGCAACAACTCCCCCCGCCGCTGATCCGCAACTGACGAAAGGCCTTGCGGTGCCCGCGAAGGGCACCGGCAAGGCTTTTGTTTTTTGCACTTCCCGGCTGCTGAACGATGACCACACCCAACCCCACAGCCGGCGGCCCCCCAGCCGACAACGGCTTTGCCTCACTGGCGCTCTCGCCCCAGATGCTGGCCAACCTCACCCAGCTCGGTTACACGCAGATGACGGCCATCCAGGCCGCCGCGCTGCCGCCGGCGCTGCTCGGCAAGGACCTGATCGCGCAGGCCAAGACCGGCAGCGGCAAGACCGCCGCCTTTGCGCTGGCGCTGCTTTCCAACCTGAACCCGCGCCGCTTCGCCATCCAGGCGATGGTGCTGTGCCCGACGCGCGAGCTGGCCGACCAGGTCACGACCGAAATCCGCCGCCTGGCGCGTGCCGAAGAAAACATCAAGGTCGTCACGCTCTGCGGCGGCGTTGCGCTGCGTGGGCAGATCGCCAGCCTGGAGCACGGCGCGCACATCGTCGTCGGCACGCCCGGCCGCATCATGGACCACCTCGAGCGCGAGAACCTGAACCTCGAGGCGCTCAACACGCTGGTGCTCGACGAGGCCGACCGCATGCTGGACATGGGCTTCTTCGACGACATCGTGACGGTGGCGCGCCAGTGCCCTTCGGCCCGCCAGACGCTGCTGTTCTCGGCCACGTACCCCGAAGGCATCGCCAAGCTCGCGCAGCAGTTCATGAAGAGCCCCGAACAAATCACGGTGCAGGCGCAGCATGAAGGCAGCAAGATCCGCCAGCGCTGGTACCAGGTGAAGGACAGCGAGCGGCTGCACACCGTGAGCCTGCTGCTCGACCATTTCCGCCCCGTCAGCACGCTGGCCTTCTGCAACACCAAGCAGCAGTGCCGCGACCTCGTCGAGGTGCTGCAGGCCCAGGGCTTCAGCGCGTTGGCGCTGTTCGGCGAGCTGGAGCAGCGCGAGCGCGACCAGGTGCTGGTGCAGTTCGCCAACCGCAGCTGCTCGGTGCTGGTTGCCACCGACGTGGCGGCGCGCGGTCTCGACATTTCGCACCTCGAAGCCGTGATCAACGTCGACGTGACGCCCGATTCCGAAATCCACATTCACCGCGTCGGCCGCACCGGCCGCGTGGGCCAGCAGGGCGGCTCGGAAGGCCTGGCGCTGAACCTGGCCAGCATGAACGAGATGGGCTTCGTCGGAAAGATCGAGCAGCTGCAGGGCCGCGAATCCGAATGGCACGAACTGGCCGAGCTCACGCCGGGCAAGGGCGAGCCGCTGAAGCCGCCGATGGCCACGCTGCAGATCGTGGGCGGGCGCAAGGAAAAGATCCGCGCCGGCGACGTCCTGGGCGCGTTGACCGGCGACTGCGGCTATGCCAAGGACCAGGTCGGCAAGATCAACGTCAACGAGTTCTCGACCTATGTGGCGGTCGACCGCGCCATCGCCGAAGAAGCCGCGCGCAAGCTGTCGGCCGGCCGCGTGAAGGGCAAGTCGGTCAAGGTACGGCTGCTGGAGCAGTAGCCGCCGCACCGGCCTGCGGCGAGGTCGGTGCCAGCGGCGCATCGAGCGCCGGGGCCGCGCCTGCAGGCGCCTCCTGCCGCGCCAGCTTCGCGGCCAGCCGGAACGCCACGATCACCGCCAGCAGGCCGAAGATCGACGAGCCCACGGCCTGCCCGATCAGCACGCCTGACGCACCGTAGCGCGAGCCCCACCACGCGAACGGAATCGTGCCCAGCGTGGCGCGCCCCCAGTTGAATGCGGTCGACAGCAGCGGATGCCCGAGGTTGTTGAAGGAGGCGTTCGCCACGAACAGCCCGCCCGCGAAGAAGAAGCTCGCGGCCGTCCAGCTGCAGAAGAGCGAGATCAGCTCGGCCGCCTGCCCGTCGGCCGAGAACGCGCGGATCAGCACGCCCTGCCCAAGCGCCAGCACCAGCCACGCCACGGCCACCGACGCCATCATGAACAACAGGCTGTCGCGCAGCCCTTCCTGCACGCGACGGAACTGCCCCGCGCCCAGGTTCTGCGCGAGGATCGGCCCGACCGCGCCGCTGAGCGCATAGACCAATCCGAAGGCCACCGGCGTCAGCCGGTCGATGGTGGCCGCGCCCGCCACCGCCGAGGGCCCGAACTGCGCGACCGAATGCGTGACGAAGGCCGCGCCCACCGGCGTGGCGAGGTTGGTCAGCACCGCCGGCGCGGCCACCTTGCCGAGCGCGCGCGCATCGCCGCCCAGTCGCGACGGCTCGAAGCGCCCGAGCATGCGGTGCCTCACCGTCACGCCGTGCAGCCCGATGGCCGCGAGCACGATGCGCGAGACTACCGCGCTGATGGCGGCGCCGTCGAGTTCCAGGCCGAAGCCGAAGATCAGGATCGGGTCGAGCACCGCCGTCACGAAGGCGCCGCCGAGCGTCACCGTCATCGAGCGGCGCGCATCGCCGATGGAACGCAGCAGCGCCGAAGTCGCCATGCCGATGCCCAGCAGCGGCAGCGTGTGCACCGTCACCGAGAGGTAGCGATGCGCGAGCCGCGCCGTCTCGCCCTGGGCGCCCAGGGCCTGCAGCGCGGGATGCAGGAAGAACGCCGTGCCGGTGCCCGCTACCACCGACACCGCCGTCATCAGCACCAGGCTCGATGTGGCGATGCGGCGCGCGTCCTCGCCACGGCCGGCCCCCACGGTGCGCGACACCACTGCCGCGATGCCGATGGTCAGCCCGATGCACAGCGACGCATGGAAGAAGCCCATCACGCCCGCGAAACCGACCGCCGCGGCAATCTCCTTCTCCCCAAGCAACGAGATATAGAACAGGTTGATGAGGTCGACCGCGAACACCGCGATCAGCCCGATGGCCCCCGTGCCCGCCATCACGCAGACATGGCGCATCAACGACCCCGAAACGAAGCGCGCGCGCTCGACACCACCCGCCGTTGCGGTTATTGGCATATGAAATTCCCGATGTGGCCTAATTGCAGGTTCGAACATCACTTTTACCCGAGCTTTTCATGCCCAAGACATTCCGTACCGAAGCCGAACGCGTTGCCACCCCCAAGCCGACGCCTATGCCCGGCTACACCGTGCCTCGCTCCGGTGGCGGCCAGAAGGTCAGCCTCGAACGCGGCACCGCAACGCGCAGCAAGAAGAACCCTGGCAAGCGCGCCAAGAAGGGCGGCTGATCCGGCCCCCGCTGGCTCCCCGGAGCCACGACGAACGCGCCCACGGGCGCGTTTTGTCGTTGGGGCAGCTATAAGGCAGCGATGTCCGACGACAACCAGATCCTCATCCCGCCCTCGTTCTTCGCGGTCTACACCGACGCGCGCCAGCGCCTGAGCGAACCGATCGGCCTGGTGCGCGAGCGCTACGAGATGTGCGAAGACCTCGCCAGCCACCTTGTGGGCCACGCGCAGATCCAGCACCACACCGAGGTGCCGGTCGAAAGCGAGATCCTGCGGCGCATCCACGCCGGGCTCGCCGCGCCCGAATCGGGCGTGTCGGCGGCCGAGGCCACGTGGATCGTGCAGCGCCTGGCCGAGCTGCTGGGCTGGGAAAGCCCCGAGCGGGCCGACGACTGACGCCACGCGCGCCGTCGCACGATGGCTCCGGGCACTCAATGCCCTGAAAAGCGTTCCTCAAGGAAATCCACGAAGACACGCGTCTTCGCCGGGAGGTGGCGCGAGGGGTAGACGGCATAGACCGGCGTCCTGTCCGCCTCCCAGTCTTCGAGCACGGCCTGCAGGCGGCCGCAGCCCAGCTCGGCCTCGACGTAGATGCGCGGGATCAGGCTCAGGCCGAAGCCCGCGAGCAGCGCGTCACGCACGGCGATGCTGGAGCTGACCTTGTAGCGCCCGTCGATGGCCACGGCCACGCTGCGGCCGGCGCGGTTGAAGGTCCACTTGTTCGCGTGGCCCGAGAGCGTGAACTGCACGCACTCGTGGGCCTTCAGGTCTTCGGGCTGCGCGGGGCGGCCGAAGGCGGCGAAGTAGCCGGGCGCGCCGCACAGCACATGGTCCATGGTCATGAGCCGGCGCGCGACGAGGCTCGAATCCTCCAGCCGGTCGCTGCCGCGGATGGCCAGGTCGTAGCCCTCGCCGATGATGTCCGAGCGGCTGTCCTGCAGGTTCAGCTCGAGCCGCAGGTTCGGGTAGCGCTTCATGAATTCGGGAATGGCCGGCGACAGCGAGGTGAGCGCAAAAGTCAGCGGCGCGCTCACGCGCAGCACACCGCCGGGGCTGCTGCCCATGGGCGCAAGGGCGGCATCGGCCTCGGTGAGTTCGTCGAGGATGCGTGATAAGCGCTCGAAGTACGCAGCGCCCGCTTCTGTCAGGCTCATCTGCCGCGTGGTGCGGTTGATGAGCCGCACCTTCAAATGCGCCTCCAGCTCCGCGATGTTCTTGCTGACGGCCGCCGCCGACAGCCCCATTTGCCGCGCGGCGCCGGCGAAGCTGCCCGTGGCGGCGGTGGTGCGGAAGACCTTGAGAGCCGTGAGATGGTCCATGCTGAATTGACGACTGGCGGTAAAGAATCAATTCATTATTCGGGCATTCACAACCCATGGTCAATTCACTAGATTCGACCCATGACAAGCCGCACCACCGACCTCCTGCTCACCGCGACCGCGCCCGCGATCTGGGGCAGCACCTACATCGTCACGACCGAGCTGCTGCCGCCGAACTACCCGCTGACGGTCGCCCTGCTGCGCGCGCTGCCCGCCGGCCTGCTGTTGCTGCTGATCGTGCGCAAGCTGCCCGAGCGCGCGTGGTGGGGGCGCATCCTCATCCTCGGCGCGCTGAACTTCTCGATCCTCTGGGCGATGCTGTTCCTGGCGGCATACCGGCTGCCGGGCGGCGTCGCGGCCACCATCACTTCGGTGCAGCCGCTGCTCGTGGTGTTCCTGGCCAGCGTCTTCCTGGGCTCACCGATGCGCGCGCTGTCGGTCGCAGCGGCGGTGGTCGGCATCGGCGGGGTCGCACTGCTGGTGCTCACGCCGAATGCGGCGCTCGATGCCATCGGCATTGCCGCGGCCATTGCCGCCGCGGTGTCGATGGCCTTCGGCACGGTGCTGAGCCGGCGCTGGCAGCCACCGGTGTCGGCGCTCACCTTCACCGCGTGGCAGCTCACCGCTGGCGGCCTGCTGCTGTTGCCGGTGGCGCTGCTGCTGGAGCCGCCTCTGCCCGCGCTGACGGCGCAGAACTGGATCGGCTTCGGCTGGCTCGGCCTCGTGGGCGCCGCGCTGACCTACATCGTGTGGTTCCGCGGCGTGGCGCGGCTGGAGCCCTCGGCGATCGCGCCGCTGGCTTTCCTGAGCCCCGTGACGGCGGTGATCCTGGGCTGGGCGCTGCTGGAGCAGGCGTTGTCGGCGTGGCAGGTGACGGGGATCGGCATCGTCATTGCGAGCATCTGGCTCAGCCAGCGCGGGGCGCAGCCTGTGGTGCGGGCCGTGCCGGCCGCGCGTCAGGCCAGCTGAGCCGAGGGCGAAGTCGCGCGCTTCAGCAGGCTCAGGTAGCCGGGCTGCACCTCCATGCGCGCGATGGCGCCCTGCCGCTGCAGCAGGCGATGCGCCTTCGGCAAGGCCCAGCAGGGCAGGTTGGTGAACATGTGGTGCTCGCAGTGGTAGTTGACCCAGTAGGGCGCCACCAGGATGCGTTCGAGCCAGCCGGCGTGCGTGGTGCGGGCCTGACGCAGCGGATCGGCCTCGTTCTGCGCGACCAGCGCATGCTCGGCGATGTTGCGCACGCGGCTCACGAGCGGCAGCCACGTCGCCATGGGCAGCAGCCACATCAGCAGCCATGCCCACCAGCAGCCGGCGAGCGCGAAGGCCAGAAATCCGAGGCTGTTGGCAATGAGAAAACGCCTGTCTTTCGCAAGCTCCCGGCCAAACACCTCGAGCACCGACTCGCCCGGCCCACGCTTGCGGATGCCTTCGGCAACATGCCCGAAGCGCTGCTTGTAGAAAGTCTGCCCGCTCAGGTCGCGCACCACCTTGCGCCACATCGACGCGCGCGTGATCGGGAAGGGCGCCGACAGCACGAGGTCCGGATCTTCGGTCTGCTGCACGAAGCGGTGGTGCTGCAGGTGATACGGACGGTAGTCGCGCAGCGTCGACGAGCACAGCCAATGGCCCACCCAGTCGTTGACCTTGCGATTGCGGTGCAGCCCCGCGTGCGCCGCGTCATGCATGAGGATGAACAGCCCCAGCTGCCGCGCACCCACTACCGGCACCACGAGCGGAAGGGTCCATGGCCACACGATGCCCACGAGCATGGCTGCGCCGATCACGGCCCAGCAATGCAGCACCAGCCACAGGCCCTTCCACGACGAACGCGCAGTGAGCGACTGCCATTCCTCGGCGGTGAAGAACTCTTCGGGTTGGGCGCGGGGGGCGGCGGCCATGCGGGCCAGTATGCGCCGCCGGCCCGGGCAAGGCACGCGGAATTCCCCGCAGTGCGGCGGCGAGTGGAGGCGAGGCCCTTCGGCCTACTTGTCGATGATCTTGCGCGCGAAGACTTCGAGGTAGTCCATCAGCCGCTCGGCGCCCGCGATGGCGGCAGCTTCGTCGCCGGTCGCGATGCCCTGCGCCAGCTCGAGGTGCGCGTTGGCGCCCTCGACGATCTCCCCTTCGTGCTGGTAGGCATACCAGAAGCGCCGGCACTGGACGATCGGCGGGATCACCGCCCTCACTGCCGAGTCGTTGTGGCTCGCCTGGTGATTGACGAGGTCGAGTGCATGGTCGGCGCGCATGTAGCCGGTGAGGTCGCCTCGTGCCGCGGCCTCGACCATGGTCCGGGCGCAGCGGACGATGTCGGTGCGCTGCTGCGCGGTGGCCCGGCGCGCCGAGCAGGCGGCGATCAGCCGTTCGAGCACGCGCCGGGTCTGGATCACGTCGAGGTGGTCGGCCAGGTCGATGGCCGACACGAGCAGCCCGCGGCGCGGTTGCTGCACGATGAGTCCGATGGACACCATGCGCATCAGCGCCTCGCGCACTGGCGTGCGGCCGAGCCCCGTGCGCTCGGCGAGTTCGGCCTCGACGACCTGGCTGCCGGGCTGCAGCTGCATGGTCGACAGCAGCGTCTCGATGGCGTCGTAGGCCAGGTCGGCGGCGCGGCGCTTGGGCGGTGGACGGGAGGCGGTCTTCGAGGCGGGCATGGTCTTGTTCTGCGGATGCGGCGGCGTCATTGTCGGGGGTCGCCGTCGTTCGCCAAGCCTGCGAGTGTCGAGATGCGGGCCGGCGACAGCGGCGGGCGCGGCACGGGCGGCGTCCATCCGAAGAGGAAATGCGCCGCGTCGCCGCAGACGCGGCCCTGGCAGGCACCCATGCCGCAGCGGCGATGCAGCTTGGCGTCGGTCCAGCCGGTGCAACCTGCCAGCGCGGAGAAGGGAACGTCTTCGCAGCGGCACACGAGCGTGTCGGGCTGCGGCATCGTCTTGATATCCGGCGCCAGCGCGAAGCTGCGGTGCAGCTGCGCAGCGAAGGCGTTCCAGCGGGCGCGTTCGCCTTCGTGCGCCTTGGCTGCGTGTTCGTTGCCGACGGCCGCATGGCCTGCGATCGTGCCCTGCGCCAGTGCGCGTTCGCTGCCGCCGAAGCCGGTGCACTCGCCGGCTGCATGGATGCCGGGGACGCTGGTGGCTTGCAAGGCATCGACCCACAGGGCTTGTGCCTTCAGCGCGCAGCCGAGCAGCTGGCCGAGCTGCGTGTTGGGTGTGAGGCCGAAACCGCAGGCGATGCGGTCGCAGGCAATCTCGGTCTCCTTGCCGCCTTGCCGCAGCCGAACCGACTCGACGCGCTCCGTGCCCTGCGCCGCAATGATGCGCGACGAAGTGCGGTACTGCGGATCGGCCAACGTCACCGCCTGCGCGGCCTTGCCGGGCCAGCGAGCGAGGCTGGCGCCGAAGCGTGCGACCGAAGCGAACGACGCCTGCTCCGCGACGCGCAGCACCTTCGCGCCGGCTGCGCGCGCGGTGGCTGCGGCGGCAAGCAGCAGCGGCCCGCTGCCCGCGATGACGATGCGTTCGCCCTCGACCGGCATGCCCGCCTTGACGAGCGCCTGCAGCCCGCCCGCGCCGGTCACGCCGGGCAGCGTCCATCCGGGGAAGGGCAGCAGAAGTTCGCGTGCCCCGGTGCAGAGAATGAGCTTCTTCCACCGCATGCGCGTGGCGCCTTCGGCGTCTTCGAGCAGCAGTTCATGCGGCGAGGGCACGGCGACGACGCGCGTGCCGCTGCGCACGCGGATGTTGGCATGGCGCTCGAGCGCATCGCGCCATTTGCGCGCCGCAGGCGGCAATGCCGCGCCGGGGCCATCGCGCCAGATCTGCCCACCGGGCACGGGGTTGTCGTCGATCACGACGATCGATGCACCGCTGGGCGCAGCCGCCACCGCCGCGGCCATGCCGGCCGGGCCTGCACCGACGACGAGCACCTCGCATTCTTCCTGTGCCATGCGGGTCGTCATTCCGTCGTCTCCACGCGCATGCCTTCGATGCAGACGGTTTGGCAGGCGAGCCTGCGCCGGCCATCGACCAGCACGCGGCATTCCTGGCACACGCCCATGCCGCAGAACGGCGCGCGCGGCTGGCCCGTGACCGAAGTGCGCGCCACGCCCATGCTGCTGGCCACGCGCAGCGCGGCGGCGACCGAGCTGCCCGCCTTCACGCGCACCAGATGGCCGTCGATGTTCAACAGGGTGTGGCTGCTCATGCGAACTCCCGGAGGCTGCGCGGCGCGTAGGGCGCCGCATCGAAGTCGGGGGTTGCGCCGGTCATCAAGGCAGCAAGCAGATGCGCGCTGCCCGGCGCAGTGGTCACACCGAGCCCTTCATGTCCGACAGCGAGCCAGAGCTTCTCGCGCCACGGGTGCTTGCCCAGCAGCGGAAGCCCGTCGGGCGAGGCCGCGCGCATGCCGGTCCACGAGCGCACCGCGTTGAGGTTCGCAAGCCCCGGCAGGTAGTCCAGCGTGCGCTGGAGCATGCGCGCGAGCATCGGCGCCTCGACCGCCGGGTCCGTTGTGTCGAACTGGCGCGACGAGCCGACCAGCAGCTGCCCCGTGGGCCGTGGCTGCACGTTGAAGGCGACCGAGTCGCCCTCGCTGTGGTGCGCGCTGGTCACGTAGCCGAGCTCGACCAGTTGGTGATGCACCGTGCCCGGATAGCGGTCAGTGACCAGCAGATGGCCCTTCTTCGGGCGGATCGGCAGTTCGGGGCACAGCGTCGTCGCCTGGATGCCGTTGGCCAGCACGACCTGCGGCGCTGTGCGGCGGCTGCCGTCGGCGAGGCGCAACGTGCCGTCGTCTTCGATGGCCTCGACCTTCGCATGCTCGACGCGGATCGATTCCGCGTTGTGGGTGAGCAGCCAGCGTGCGGCGTTCGGCGCATAGAGGATGCCGTCGCCCGGCACTTCGAGAGCGCCCGACAGCCCCTTGCGCAGCGCGGGCTCCGCGCTTGCCAGTTCGCGCGCATCGAGCAGCCGGCTGCCGATGCCGTGCGTGCGCAGCCGCTGTTGCTTGCGCTCGGCCTCCGCCATCTCTTCGTCGTTCGCGGCGATCCAGAGCGTGCCGCAGGCGCTGTACGCGCAGTCGTCGCTCATGCGCGGCGCCAGCTCGCGCCATTGCGCGACCGAATGGCGGCTCAGTTCGAGCTCGGCCGCGTTGTCGTCCATCACCACGAGGTGGCCCATGCCCGCGCCGGTGGCACCGCCGATGCGCGCATCGAGCACCAGCACCCTGCGCCCCGCCTGTGCGAGCGCCTGTGCGCACGCCGCGCCGACGATGCCGGCGCCGATGACGATGACATCCGCGTCCATGCCGCCCGATGTCAGAGCCGGATGCCCCAGCCGAACGGGTCTTCGTCGTCAATCAGCAGCGTCGCTTCGGCGCTGATGTGCGCGCGGCCTCGCAGCGTGGGAATGACCTTGCCATCCGCCATCTCGTAGCTGGCCTCGAAGCGGCTGCCGATCACGCTGGCCTGCGTCCACACTTCGCCCGGCGCGAGCTTGCCGTCCGCCGCGAGGCAGGCGATCTTGGCGCTGGTGCCGGTGCCGCAGGGCGAACGGTCGTAGGCGTTGCCCGGGCACAGCACGAAGTTGCGGCTGTCCGCGCCTTCATCGTCGTTGGCAAAGAGTTCGACGTGATCGATCTCCGCGCCGTCCGCGCCCGTGATCCCCTGCGCCGCCAGTGCGCGGCGCAAGGCAGAGGTGTAGCCGGTCAGCGCCGCGAGGTTGTCGCTCGCCACGCGCTGGCCGTGCTCGCTCACCAGGAAGAACCAGTTGCCGCCCCAGGCCACGTCGCCGCGCACGGTGCCGTGGCCCGGCAGCTCGACCGCCACCTGGTGCAGATGCCGGTAGGCCGGCACGTTGCGCACGCTCACCGAGCCGTCTTCGTGCAGCGTGGTCGTGACCGTGCCTACAGGCGTCTCGATGCGGTGCTCGCCCACGCCGATGCGTCCCATGTGCGCAAGGCTCGCGACCAGCCCGATGGTGCCGTGGCCGCACATGCCGATGTAGCCGGCGTTGTTGAAGAAGACCACGCCGGCGGCCGCATCCGGCGACACGGGCTCGCAAAGCAGCGCCCCCACCACCACGTCGCTACCGCGCGGCTCCAGCACGGCCGCCGCGCGCCACTTGTCGTGCCGCTCGGCCAGCAGCGCACGGCGCTCGGCCATGCTGCCGCCGCCCAGATCGGGAAACCCGCCGATCACAAGGCGCGTGGGCTCGCCGCCCGTGTGCGAATCGATGACCTGGATGCGTTGCATGTGGCTGGGTCCGATCAGTAGCTGGCGAGGGGAACGGGCGCCGCGTTCTTGAAAGTGAAGACGGTGATGGGCGCCTGCTTCATGTTGCCCTTGTCGTCGTACGAATAGGTTGCGGCCACGCCCTTGTAGGTGGTCTTGTAGAGCTCGGCGCCCACCTTGTCGGGGTCGATGGAATTGGCCTTCTTCATCGACTCGCCGATGAGCAGCACCTGGTCGTAGTACGAAGCAGCGTACGCGTCGGGATCGACGTTGAAGCGCTTCTTGAACTTCTCCTTGAAGGCCGGGCCGCTTTGCGCCTTCTCGAGGATGGAGCCGCCCTGCGCGCAGAACACGAGGTCGTTGACTGCGTCGCCGCCGAGCTTGCCGGTGGCCGGGCTGCACACGGTGTCGCCGCCCAGCAGCTTGCCGGGTACGGCGAGCTGCTTCATCTGGCGCGCCATGGGCGCGGCCTGCGGTGCATAGCCGCCAAAGAAGATGGCCTCGGGCGCCTTGGCCTTCATGTTGGTCAGGATGGCGGTGAAGTCCACGGCCTTGTCGGTGGTGAACTCCTGGCCGACCACGGTCAGACCCTGCTTCTTCGCTTCCTTGGTGAACTCTTCGGCGAGGCCCTGGCCGAAGGCGGTGCGGTCGTCGATCACGCCGACCTTGGTCACCTTCAGCACCTTGGCCGCGTAGACCGCCATGGCGCCGCCGATCTGGTTGTCGCTCGCGATGATGCGGTAGAGGTTCTTGTAACCGCCCTGCGTGACCTTCGGATTCGTGCCCACGGTGGAGACCATGGTGCCGCCTTCGCTGTAGATGCGCGAAGCCGGAATGGCCACGCCGGAGCAGTACGGGCCCATGACGTACTTGACGCCGTCGTCCACGAACTTCTGCGCGACGCTCACACCGGTCTTGGCGTCGCACTGGTCGTCTTCGGACACCAGCTCGAACTTCAGCGTCTTGCCGCCGACGCTGAGTTTTTTCGCGTTGAGTTCCTCGACGGCGAGGCGCACGCCGTTTTCATTGTCCTTGCCCGCGAAGGCATTGGGGCCCGACAGCGGACCGCTGTGACCGATCTTGACCACCTGCTCCTGTGCTTGTGCCTGACCTGCGATGGCGATGGCCACGAGGCCGAGAAACGAAACCATGTTTGCTTTTGACTTCATGCTTCTTCCTAGGTTGGGACAATGAAAAGAGGGGCGTATTACATAACCGATTGGTACTGCGCAGGCCGCGTGGCGAGCGCCTTCTTGACGATCGCTTCGATGAAGGCGCGCTCCTCGCCGATGAGCGGCAGGCGCGGACGGCGCATGTGCTCGCTGCCCACGCCCACCAGCACGTCGATGAGCTTGAGGTTCTGCACGAGCTTGGTCGACACGTCGAGGTGCAGCATCGGCGTCATCCACTGGTAGAGCTTGAGCGCCTCGGCGAACTTGCCGGCCTTCATCAGGTCGTACAGCGCGACGGTCTCGCGCGGGAACGCGCAACCCACGCCGGCCAGCAGGCCGTCGCAGCCCAGGGCCAGGCCTTCGTAGGCCAGGTCGTCCACGCCCAGGAACAGCTGATAGCGCTCGCCCACCGTGTTGCGCAGGTCGGTGATGCGGCGGATGTCGTCGGTGCTCTCCTTGATGGCGGCGATCCACTCGCAGTCGGCCAGCTCGACCATGTGCTCGGGCTTGAGGTCGACGCGGTAGGCCACCGGGTTGTTGTAGACCATGATGGGTTTCTGCGCGGCGTTGGCGATGGTGCGCACATTGAGCATCGCCTCGCGCGCGTCGGCCACGTAGATCACCGAGGGCATCACCATGAAGCCGGCCACCCCGAGCTTGTTGGCGCCGTCCACGTAGCGCAGCGCTTCGCGCGTGCTGGTTTCCGACACATTGGCCAGCACCGGGATGCGGCCGTCGGCGGCGTCCAGCGCGATCTTCGCGACCTGCAGCTTTTCTTCCAGCGTCAGCGTGCTGGCTTCGCCGAGCGAGCCGCAGGTGACGAGGCCGTGGATGCCGTTGCGGATCTGGAAGTCGATGTGCCGGGCCGTGCCCTCGGCATCAATGCTCTCGTCGGCGTGGAACTTGGTGGTGATGGCGGGGAAGATTCCTTGCCAGCGGGGATTGGTCACGGATGGTGCTCCTGATGGTGTGCGGTGGAAATCAGGCGCACTTTAAATATATTAAGGATATATCGTCAAGATTTTTCTATCCCCCCGAGGAAGCGCCCGGCTTCGCTTCGCATGCCCTGCGAAATGGCTTCCCAGGTCCGCGCGGGAAAGTCGCCGGGCAACAGGGCTTCGACTTCGCCCAATGCCTGGTCGAGCGACGCCACCATCTCCAGCATGGCGTTCCACACGTCGATGCCACCGTTCTTCATTGCCAGCTGGTGCCAATGGCGCGCCTGGATGGTGTGAAAAACGTAGTGCTTGCTCTTGGAGCGAACCGCCATGGCCAGGCCCGCCTGCCGCGGCTGGAAATGGTTGGGCCCGTTGCCGAAATAGGGCCACATCGAAATGATGTCGTAGAGCGGCGTCATGTCGTAGACGTCGCCCTGATACAGGCGGACTGAAAAGTTCTTGGCGTGGCCGTCCGTCCCGGCGAGAAGAAAGAAGGCCAGTTGGGTCAGCAGGAACCGGGTGCCGTCGTCAGCGCTGCGGCTTCCCTGCAGGAGCTGCAGGCACCTGGGCATGCCGGGGCCTCCATGCTGCTCGTACTTTTCGTTCGACGGCAGTCCCATGGCCTGGCAAAAATCTTCTTGCGGCAGGCGCGCGATCCATGTGCCGCCGTCCATCCACTCGCGATCGAAGCGCTCCACCATCAGGACCGTCTGGCCGCCGAAGCTCGCCATGGATGTGGGCGCCACAAGCAAGCCGAGCGCCTCGACGATCTGCGCGCAAACCCATTCGTTCTGCACCGAGTTGGACGCATCCACGCGCCTGGAGCCGCCGATGAGCCCGAGCGGCAGCTTGATGATGTGCGTGGTGGGCGTGGCGCCGTGCGGGCGGCACCACGCGCCGTTCCAGCGGGTCAGGGCGGTCTTCTCCTGGGCACCGGCAAGGGAGATGCGGAACAGGTCTTCGTCGCGCATGCTTTCGGGGGTGGCGTCGGACGGAACGGCCCGCAGCAACTCGGCGATTTCCTCTTCGTCGAGAGGCTCGCAGTTCATGGTCTTCCAGCCTTCGGGCGCGGCGCCTTCAGGCAGTAACTGCACGGCGCCGACACAGTCGCGCCCGATGGCTTCGAGCAGGTCGAAGGTGCTGATGTCCTTGAGCTTGAAACGATGGCCCAGGCGCGCGCGGATCCCGATGTTGTCGGGCAGCAGGTTGTCGAAGTAGTTCCTGACCACCTCGCCCTGAACTTCGAGCGTGCTGTTGATCGGAATCGACAGCGACAGCGACCGCTGTCGCGGCGATTCCAGCCACCCGGGGTGATACCTGAAGGTGTGGGAGTCGCGATCGACAGACCAGGTGCCGACCAGTTCCCCGTTCATCCACGCATTCAGCGCCTGCATCACCAGGAACCTGTCTTTGGCCGGATGACGAAGCTGCGGCGCGATGTCGGCTTGACGTCCATGCCCGGGTTCAGCGCTTGAAGCAGCCGGAGCAATGCACCCGGCGCGGTCGATGGAACCTGAGCCGCCGCGTCCTCGAACGATGGCGGCGCCGGAGTGCCCGACTCCCCGGGGGCCAGCGTCACCAGCACGGAGCCGCCACTCATCTTCCGGGTTTCCCACCCTGGCGGGACTTTCACGGCCGTGTCCTGTGGAGGCTCGTACTTCACGCGCTCCTCCATCGCGTACAGGGGGCCGCCGCTTGAAGGTGTTTCTTCCCGCAGGTAGAAGGACGCCCCCAGCACCGACAGCAGCTTCGTCAACTGCTCGAAACCGACGGCACCGGGATTCGCCTCGATCTCTGCGATCCGGGCCTGGCTGACGCCGACGAGGGCACCCGCTTGCGCCTGCGTCAGGCCGCGTTTTTTCCGCAGCGCCTTCAGGTGTGGCCGTAGCTGGTCGACGAAGCGAAGGGGGAAGTCCATCTTGCAAGCAAGATATCGGCCCTGGCTTGTTTTGTCAATATATAAGCTTTAGAGTATTTTTACAGCTTACAAGCTTGAGCTTTTAATAACCCAAAACAAGGCTCAGCTTGTAATTCACGCCTAATCGATCTTCGCCCCCGAAGCCTTCACCACCGCCCCCATCGCATCCCAGTCCGAGCGCAGCAGCTTCTGGAACTCCTCCGCGCTCTGACTGCGCGGCTCCACGCCCAGGCGCTTGAAGCGTTCCTGGATCGCCGGGTCGGCCAGCACCTTGTTGGCCGCGACGTTGATGCGCTCGACTTCCGCCTTGGGCGTGCCGGCCGGCGCGAGCAAGCCGATCCACGAATCGAAGGCGTAGCCCGGCAGGCCGCTCTCGGCCACCGTCGGCAGCTTCGGCAGGAAGGGGCTGCGCGACTGGCCGGTGGACGCGAGCAGCTTGATGCGCGCATCGTCCTGGAAGCCGATCACGCCGATGCTCGACGAGATCACCGCCTGCACGCGGCCCGCGAGCACCTCGTTGACGGCCTCGCCGGTCGACTTGGTCGGGATGTGCGTCATCTGCAGCCCGGCCTTCGCAAGGAACGACGCCATCGCAAGGTGCGTCGCGCTGCCGTTGCCGGCCGAGGCGTAGTTGTACTTGCCGGGGTTGGCCTTGACCTCCTTGATGAAGTCGGCCGTGGTCGACACGTTCATGCCGCTCGCCACCGCCAGCACATAGCCCGCGTTGCCGACGTTGGCCACGCCGACGAAATCCTTCAGCGGGTCGTAGCTCAGCTTGTTGTAGAGAAAACCCGCGATGTTGTGGCTCGCCGCCGCGAGGACCAGCGTGCTGCCGTCGGCCGGCGCGCGCGCCACCAGGGCCGCGCCCACGGTGCCGCCCGCGCCCGCGCGGTTCTCGACGATGGCGCTGGTGCCAAGCGCCACACCCAGTTCGTTGTTGAAGGCGCGCGCCACTGTGTCCTGCACCGCGCCGGTGGCGAAGGGCACGACGATGTGGATCACGCGCTGCTGTGCATGGGCCGGTGCGATGGCACCAAGCACCGCCGCAGCAGCAAGCGCGGTCAACGAACGTCGGGTGAGCGGGGTGGAGGTCATCTGTGTGGCCACTTTCTTGATCATCGTCAACAGGAAGGGAACAACTTCAACCGCCCGGCGACAGCCAGCGCTGCACCAGCTTCACGAAGTAGCTGGCACCGATCGGGATGATCTCGTCGTTGAAGTCGAACGAGGTGTTGTGAATGATGCAGGGGCCGGGCCCGTGGCCGTCGAGCCGGTGGTCGCCGTCGCCGTTGCCCAGGAAGGCGTAACAGCCGGGCCGCGCGAGCAGCATGTGGGCGAAGTCCTCGGCGCCCATCACGGCGGGGAAGTTGTCGGTGACCATGTCGTCGCCAACCACCTCGCGCATCACGCCGGCGGCAAAGCGCGCCTCGGCCGGATGGTTCACAGTCGGCGGCGAGGAGCGGTTGAAGTACACCTCGGCCGTGCAGCCATGCGCCGCCGCCACGCCGGCCGCCACTTCGCGCAGCCGCGCCTCGAGCTTGTCGATGGCTTCGATGGAAAAGGTGCGGATCGTGCCGCCCACCGTCGCCACATCGGGAATCACGTTCGGCGCATCCGAGCCCTGCAGCTGCGTGACTGCAAGCAGTGCGCGCTCGGTGCTGGGAATGGTGCGCGCCACGATGGTCTGCAGTTGCTGCGCCAGCGTGACCACCGCGGCCACCGGGTCGATGCCGGTGTGCGGCATCGAGGCATGCGTGCCGCGTCCACGCAGCGTGATCTTGTACGTGTTGCTCGACGCCATCAGCGCGCCTTCGTTGAGCGCAAAGCGGCCCACGTCGCCGACGGGGAAGTTGTGCAGCCCGAAGACCGCGTCGCACGGAAAGCGCTCGAACAGGCCTTCGTCGATCATCTTCTTCGCGCCGGCCTTGCCCATCTCCTCGGCGGGCTGGAAGATGAAATGCACCGTGCCGTCGAAGTCGTCGGGCCCTTGCTGCGACAGGTGCCACGCGGCGGCCAGCAGCATGGTGGTGTGGCCGTCGTGGCCGCAGGCGTGCATGCGGCCGGGATTGGTCGACTTGTGGGCGAACTCGTTGGCCTCGTGCAGCGGCAGTGCGTCCATGTCGGCGCGCAGGCCGATGGTGTGCGAGCCCGTGCCCTTGCGCAGCACGCCGACGAGTCCCGTGCCGGCGATGCCTCGGTGCACCTCGATGCCCCATCCGGTCAGCAGGTTCGCGACCTTCTCGGAAGTGCGGTGCTCCTCGAAACCGAGTTCGGGATGGGCGTGGATGTCGCGCCGGATCTCGACGAAACGGGCGGCGTTGGCAAGGAAGGAATCGGCGATGTTCATGGCGGCGAGGGCACTGTCGTGGGAGGCGGACGATTCTGGCGCAAGGCGGCGTTTGCCGCCATGACAGCGGGTCAAAGCCCGGCCAGCACTTCGTCCAGCGTGCCGATCAGCAGATCGGCATTGGCTTCGGAGAACACCAGCGGCGGACGGATCTTCAGCGTGTTGGCGTGTTCGCCGGTGGCGCTCAGCAGCACCTGCCGCTCGCGCAGGCCGTTGACGACGCGCACGGTCTCGGCCGTGGCAGGCGTGCGCGCGTGACGGTCTGTCACGAGCTCCAGACCCACGAACAGGCCCGCGCCGCGCACGTCGCCGATCAACTCGTGGCGCTCGGCAAGCTTCGAGAGCCCGGCGCGCAGATGGCGGCCCACGCGCTGCGCATTGGCCATCAATCCTTCGCGCTCGATCACGTCGAGCACCGCCATGCCGGCCGCCATCGACACCGGGTTGCCGCCGAAGGTGTTGAAGTAGCGGCACTCGCGGCCGAACGCGGCCAGCACCTCCGGCTGCACCGCCAGCCCAGCCAATGGATGGCCGTTGCCCAGCGGCTTGCCCATGGTCACGATGTCGGGCACCAGACTCTCGTGGCGCATGAAGCCCCAGAAGGCATCGCCGGTGCGGCCCAGGCCGGGCTGTACTTCGTCGGCGATGAAGATCCCGCCGGCCTCGCGGATCGCGGCGACCGCTTCGTTCAGGAAGCCCGCCGGGTCGGTGAAGATGCCGTCGCTCGAGAACACGGTGTCGACCATCAGCGCGGCCGGCCGCATGCCATGCGCCTGCAGGTCGGCGATGGCGGCGCGCACGCCGGCGGCGAAAGCCCTTCCCTGGTCTTCGGGCGGCACGCGGTAGCTGTCGGGCGGCGGCACGGTGCGCACCGTCTTGCCGAGCTGCACGAAGCGCCCGAGCGAAGGCGAGGCCTGCGCGATCGACTCCGTCACGCCGTGGTACGCGAAGCGCGTGACGATCAGCCCTTCGGCCTTCGTATGGGCCTTGGCGATGCGCATCGCAAGGTCGTTGGCCTCGCTGCCGGTGCAGGTGAACATCGCATGGCCGAGCTCGCGCGGCATGGTGGCCAGCAGGCGCTCGGCGTAGTCGAGCACGCCTTCGTGCAGGTAGCGCGTGTGGGTGTTGAGCACGCTGGCCTGCCGTGCAATCGCCTCCACCACGTGCGGATGGCAATGCCCCACCGACGCAACGTTGTTGTACGCATCGAGATGGCGCCGGCCATCGGCATCGGCGAGCCACACGCCCTCGCCGCGCACCGGGTGCAGCGGTGCTTCGTAGAACAGGCGGTAGGCCGGGCCGAGCAGGCGCGCGCGGCGTTCCAGGAGCGATTCTTCAGGCATGTTCGTGACTCTGGTTCATGCCGCAGGCGCGCCGGAAGGCGGCGCTCGCGACGTCGTTGCCGATGCGGTCGCAGGCCTGCAGGCGGGCCCACGAAAGCGCGTTGTTGCGCAGCAGGTAGGCCGCGTTGCCGGGGTGGCGCGCAGCGCGCCAGCCGCTGATGGCGACCACCATCACGAGCCGCGCGGTGATCAGCGTGAACAGCACGTCGACTTCTTCGCGCGTCAACGGCAGCACCGCGTGATACGCAGCGACGAAGGGCACGATGCCGGCCAGCGCATCGCCCGCCGGATCGAGCTGGTAGGCCGCAGCCACCGCGAGGTCGTCGATCAGCGGTGCACGCACCATGTCGCCGAAGTCGAGGATGCCGGCAATGCGGTCGGTGTCGCCGGGGTCGACCAGCACGTTGTAGATGTTGAAGTCGTTGTGGATGGGCTGTGTGCGCAGGCCCGCCAGCACCGGCTTTGCATCGCGCTCGAAGCGGTCGAGCGAGCGTTCGGCCAGCGCGCGCCGCGCCGGGTCGGCGATGTGCGCGAGCAGGCCACGCACGCTGTCGGCGCGCTGGATGTCCCAGGGCAGGGCAAGCGCGCCGGCCGGATGGTCGAAGCCGTGCAGCGCGAGGTCGAGCCGGGCCAGCGCGCGCGCGAGGTTCAGTTGCTGCGCGGAAGTACGCGGCGCTTCGGGCAGGGGCAAGCCCGGCAGGTAGCTGAAGAGCCGTGCCACGCGCGGCAGGCCGTCGCCCGGATCGCAGAGCAACGAAGGCTGGCCGTCGCATGTGGGCACGATGCGCTGCACGGGCAGCCCCGGATCGGCTCTTGCAATGTGCAGCAGCGCCTGCGTCTGAAAGTCCGCCACCAGCGGCGTTTCAGACGGGTGCGAGATCTTGAGCATGAAGCGCTCGCCGCTCCGCGCGGACTCAAGGCGGTAATTGCGGTCGCGCTCGCCGGTCAGCGGCCGCATCTCGCCTTCGATGCCGTAGTGGCGCAGCGCGAACGCGCGCACCCAGTCGGGGTCGAGCTCGGGCGAGCCTTCGCTCAGGACTTCCGCGTCGTCGAACCCGGCCGTTGCCGTCATGCGGCGCTCGCGAAGCCGCGCAATGCGCTGGCGAGATTCGGGCCCAGGTCGTCCGACAGGTAGCCGCCTTCCTGCACCAGCACCGTGGGCAGGCCCAGGCGCGCGATCTCGGCCAGCAGTTGCGCGAAGCCGGGCGTCGTGATCTTCATGCCCTTGTAGGGATCGCGCTCATGCGTGTCGAGGCCCAGTGCCACCACCAGCGCGCCGGGCGCGAAGGCGCGGATGCTCTCGCAGGCATCGCGCAGCGCGGGCAGGTAGCCGTCGATGTCGGTGCCCAGCGCGAGCGGCTTGTTGATGTTGTAGCCCAGGCCCGCGCCCTCGCCGCGCTCGTGCGCATAGCCGGTGAAAAAGGGCGTGAAGTTGCGCGGATCGCCGTGCAGCGAAATCGTCAGCACGTCGGCGCGGTGGTAGAAGATGCCCTGCGTGCCGTTGCCGTGGTGCACGTCGATGTCGAGGATCGCCACGCGATCGTGCGCCGCGCGCAAGTGCTGCGCCGCGATGGCCGTGTTGTTCAGGTAGCAGAAGCCGTTGGCCCGGTCGGCATAGGCGTGGTGGCCCGGCGGACGGCACAGCGCATAGGCCGCGCGCTCGCCCTGCAGCACGAGCTGCGCCGCGTGGGTGGCCACGTGGGCCGAGCCCACGGCCGCAGCCCAGGTGTGCGGGCCGATGGAGCACGCGTTGTCGCCCATGTGGAAGCCCGCCTGCCCGACCACGCTCTCCGGATACGTGCAGGGCTCGCCCGGAAAGGGATGGATGTTGGGCATGACCTCGTCGGACGGGTCGTCCAGCAGCCGCCAGCGCGCGTAGGCCGTCTCCAGGAAGCGCAGGTACTCCGGCGTGTGGATCGCGGCGCGCGGGCCGGCGCCGAAGTCTTCGCCCGCGACAACCTCGTGGCCATCGTGCTCGACCGCCGACAGCAGGCGGAAGGCCCGCTCGGGCTGCTCGTTGCTGCGCTTCAGGCGGCCGCGCACCATGAAGAGCTGCGGGTCGTGGTCCTTGTGGGCGTCGCTGTAGACGATCTTCATCTCGCGGGTCCTTGCGTGGAAGTGGTGAGGGCGACGTCGCCGTGCTGCTTCACGAACAGTGCGCGCACCTGCTGCCAGGCGTCGTCGAGATGTTCGCGCATGGCCAGGCGTGACGCCTCGACGTCGCGGCTCATCAGCGCATCGACGATGGGGTAGTGCGTGTTGGCCATGGTCTCGGGGTCGTGGTAGACCGCGTCGATCAGCGCGATGATCATCTGCATCTCGGTCTGGGTGTTCGAGAAGATGCGGTGCAGGTGCGCGTTGCCCGAGAGCTCGCTGATCAGCGTGTGGAAGGCCAGGTCGGTCGCGATGCGCACGTGCTGCGGCTGCGTGGGCGCCTCGCGCACCATGTCGTCCACCAGCGTGCGCAGGCGCTGCAGTCCCGCGTCGTCGGCCTTGCGGCAGGCCAGCTCGACCGAGGTCATCTCCAGGCTCAGGCGCACTTCGAACAGGTCGTCGATTTCCTGGACGCTGATGGTGCGCACCGCGAAGCCGTGGCGCGGGCGCGCCACCAGCACGCCCTGGCGCTCGAGCCGGCGCGCGGCCTCGCGCACGGGGGCGCGGCTCACGCCCATGCGGCGCGCGATCTCGGCCTCGACGATACGGCTGCCGGGCGCGAGGCGCCCTTCGACGATGGCGCGCGTCAGCTGCGCTTCGACCAGCCCGACCAGGTCGGGCGCCTCGACGGACTCGAAGCCGGTGCTGTCGGCGGTGGAAGAAGAAAAAACCATGGTGTTTGTCTCGTCATGTGAGGGGTAGCGGGGCCTTATTCTTGATTGGCCGCCGTGCCAGGTAGACCCCCGCGGCCATGATCAGCGCAATGCCCGCCATCGCCAGCCCATCGGGCGGCCTGTGGAACCAGAAAGTGCTGAAGACCACCGCGAGCAGCAGCTGGAAGTAGTTGAGCGGTGCCAGCGTCGCGGCCTCGACGCGCTCGAAGGCGGCCAGCAGCAGCCACTGCGCCAGCCCGCTGCAGGCACCGCCCGCGAGCAGCAACAACACCGCACCGGCAGCGGGTCGCTCGGCCGGCAGGAAGAAGGGCGCGGGCAGGGCGGTGACGACCAGGCACACCAGCGCCGTGTACGCATACTGCACCGGGCTCGCGACCCACCCCGCAAGGCGGCGCGTGAGCAGCTGGAAGATCGCATAGCAGACGGCCGACACCGCCATCAGCATCGTGCCCACCCATGGCAGGTTGCCGCCGGGCCGCACGATCAGCAGCATGCCCGCGAAGCCCACGCTCACCGCCACCCAGCGGCTGCGCTGCACCGCCTCGCCCACCAGCCAGGGCGACAGCGCCACCATGAGCAGCGGTGCGGTGAAGTAGATGGCGGTGGCTTCGGCCAGCGGCATCCAGATCAGCGCCGTCATGAAGCAGGTAGCCACGGTCGCGAGCATCACGCCGCGCAACAGCAGCAGCCTCTTCTGCGGCGCGCGCCAGATGCGCAAGTCGCCGTGGCGCAGCAGCATCGCGAAGGCAATGCAGATCACCGACAGGTAGCGCATCAGGTTGACGAAAGGCGCGGGGTAGAACTGCAGCATGTGCTTGCAGAAGGCGTCGTAGCTCGCAAAGGCCACCAGCGCGCAGAAGAACAGCGCAACGCCGGTGCTCCTGGAGCCCGGCGGGCGCAGCAGCACTGCGGCGCTCGCGGTGGTGTTCACGCCAGCGAAGCCTCGAAGCGCACCATCGCGCGATCGAAGCGTTCGAACATCTCGTCGATCTGCGCGGGCGTGATGATGAGCGGCGGACAGAAGGCCACGGCATCGCCCATGGCGCGCACGATCAGGCCCTCCTGCAGCGCGAGTTCGGCCAGCCGTGCGCCGGCCTTCATCGCCGCATCGAAGGGCATGCGCTTCGCCGGATCGGCCGCAAGTTCGAGCGCGCCGATCAACCCCACGCCACGCACCTCGCCCACATGCGGATGGCCGGCGTAGCGGCGCAGGCCGGCCTGGAACTGCGGCGCCACCGCCTGCACATGCGCGAGCACCTGCTCGTCCTCGTAGATGCGCAGCGTTTCGAGCGCGACCGCGGCAGTCACCGGATGGCCCGAGTAGGTGAAGCCGTGGCCGAAGGTGCCGATCTTTCCGCTGTTGGCGGCCACGGCCGCATGCACCTGCTCGGACACCATGACGGCCGAAATCGGCACATAGCCCGACGACAGGGCCTTGGCCGCGGTAAGGATGTCGGGCCGCAGGCCGAAGGTGGTGGAGCCGAACATCTCGCCGGTACGGCAGAAGCCGCAGATCACCTCGTCGGCGATCAACAGCACCTCGTACTTGCGCAGCACCGCCTGCACCTTTTCGAAATAGGTGGCCGGTGGCACCAGCACGCCGCCCGCGCCCATCACCGGCTCCGCGATGAAGGCACCCACGGTGTCGGGCCCTTCGGCAAGGATGCGCTGCTCGAGCGCATCGGCCAGCCGCGTGGCGAAGGCCTCTTCGGTTTCGCCGGGCTCGGCGTAGCGGTAGTGATGCGGGCAATCGACGTGCAGCACGCGGTCGATCGGCAGGTCGAAATCGCGGTGGTTGGGCACCAGCCCGCTCAAGCTGGCCGCCGCCACGGTGACGCCGTGGTACGCGTTGCGGCGCGCGATGATCTTCTTCTTGCCGGGCTTGCCGATGGCGTTGTGGTAATACCAGACCAGCTTGACGGCGGTGTCGTTGGCCTCCGAACCCGAGTTGGCGAAGAACACCTTGGACATCGGCACCGGCGCCATCGACAACAGCTTCTCGGCCAGCGCAATGGCCGCCGCATTCGAGCGGTGGTTGAAGGTGTGATAGCAGGGCAGCGTGTGCAGCGCGTCGCTGCCGGCCTTGGCAAGGCGCGCATTGCTGAAGCCCAGCGAAACACACCACAGACCCGACATGGCCTCCAGATAGCGCCGGCCCTGGTCGTCCTCCACGTAGATGCCGTCGCCGCGCTCCATCACGAGCGGGTCGACTTGCGGATGCGCCGCGAGGTCGGTGAAGGGGTGCAGGTGGGCCGCGATGTCGTTTGCGGCGCGCTCTGCATGTGCTGCTTGCAACGCGGCGGTAGGGATGGATGCGTTCATGTGGCCTGCTCCGTTGTCTTGAAATGCGAGGGCGGCTCAGTAGCCCCGGTCGAGGTCGACAGCCGTTCCCGGCCGCTCGCCGCGCCGTATGAGCGCGAGGTTGTGCAGTGTCTGCTGCGCAATCACCGACGTGTCGGTCCGGGTGGCGATGTGCGGCGTGACCAGGATGCGCGGGTCGCCCCAGAAAGGGTGGTCGGCCGGCAGCGGCTCCTGCGTGAAGGCATCGAGCGTGGCGGCGGACAACTGGCCGTTGTCGAGCGCGCGCAGCAGGTCGGCCTCGACAAGGTGTGCACCGCGTCCGACATTGACCAGGTGCGCGCCGCGCGGCAGCCGCGCGAACAGGTCTGCGCTCAGAAAGCCCTGCGTCTGCGGCGTGAGCGGCAGCAGGCACACCAGCGTGTCGCAGCCCGCGAGGAATTCATCGAGCTGCGCATCGCCATGGAAGCCCGCGACACCGGCCGGCAGGCCGGCCTTCGCACTGCGGCTCCAGCCGCGCACCGCATAGCCGATTGCGGCCAATGCCTCGGCACAGGCCAGCCCCAGGGTGCCGAGCCCCGCGATGCCGACGCGGTGGCGCCCCGGCGGGCTCATCGGCTGCTCCTGCCATGCCCCCATGGCCGCGCTCGCAAGGTACGCAGGCATCTGCCGCTGATGCTGGATCACGGCCCAGCACACGTAGGCCTTCATGCCCGTGGCCATCTCCGGATCGACGATGCGGCAAAGCGGCAGCGCGCGCGGCAGTTGCCGGTCGGCCGTGATGTGGTCGACGCCCGCGGCCAGCGACTGCACCAGCTGCAGCCGCGGCAAGCTCGCCAGCAGGCCGTGCGGCGGATACCAGCAGACGGCCGCATCGATCTGTTCGAGCGGGCCGAGGTCGGCGCCCAGCCGCAGGTCGATATCGGGGCAGTGCTGGCGAAAGGCGGGCGCAAGGTAGTGCATGTCGAGCACATCGCTCAAGAGCGCAACGCAAGGCATCAGGCCACCTTCGCAGACACATCGGCCTGCCCCGCGAGGCGTGGCACCGCGTCGATCAGCTTGCGCGTGTAGGCGTGCTGCGGATCGTTGAGCACCTTGTGCGTCTCGCCGTATTCCACCACCTCGCCGCGCTGCATCACCGCGATGCGGTCGCACATCTGGCCGGCCACGCGCAGGTCGTGCGTGATGAAGACCATCGCGAGCTGGAACTGCGCACGCACCTGCGCGAAGAGCTCCAGCACCTGCGCCTGCACCGACACGTCGAGCGCCGACACCGGCTCGTCGGCCACCAGCAGCTCGGGCTGCATCGCGAGCGCGCGGGCGATGCCGATGCGCTGGCGCTGCCCGCCCGAGAACTCGTGCGGATAGCGCTGCGCCGCATCGGCGCCCAGGCCCACGAGCTGCAGCAGTTCCATGGCACGCGCCATCGCCTCGGCCTTGCCCACGCCTTGTGCGATCGGTCCGCCCGCGATGGCCGCGCCGACGCGGTGGCGCGGGTTGAGCGAGGCATACGGGTCCTGGAACACCATCTGGATCTTGCCGGCCGCCGCGCGCCGGAAGCTCTTGCCCTGCGCGAGGTTGCGGCCCTTGAAGAGAATGCGTCCGCTGTCGAAGGGCGCGAGCCCCACCAGGCAGCGCCCCACGCTCGACTTGCCCGAACCCGATTCACCCACCAGCCCCAGCGTCTCGCCGCGGTGCAGCTCGAAGCTGATGTCCTTCGCCGCCTGCACCGCGCGGCCGCGCTTGAACAGGCCTCCGCTCGAACGGTAGGTCTTGCACAGGTCCTGGACCTGCAGCACGCGCGTCAGGTCGTCGTGCGGCACGGTCTGCGCCTGGCCGTCAGGAATGGCGGCGATGAGCTTGCGCGTGTAGGGATGCTGCGGCGCACCGAGCACCTGGGCGGCCGGGCCGCTTTCGACCACGTGGCCGGTCTGCATGACCACCACGTGGTCGGCAATTTCGGAGACCACGCCGAAGTCGTGCGTGATGAAGAGCACGGCCGTACCGCGGCGCTGCTGCAGCTCGCGCACCAGCGCGAGGATCTGCGCCTGGGTGGTGACGTCCAGCGCGGTGGTCGGCTCGTCGGCGATCAGCAGCACGGGCTCCAGCACCAGGGCGCAGGCGATCATCACGCGCTGGCGCTGGCCGCCCGAGAGGCGGAAGGGGTAGGCGTCGATCAGCAGCTCGGGGTCGGGCAGGCCCACGTCGGCCAGCGCCGCGAGGATGCGGCGTCTCTTCTCGGCCGCGGGCACGCTGCCGTGTGCGTCGAACACTTCGCCGATCTGCTCACCGATGCGCATCACAGGGTTCAGCGCGGTCATCGGCTCCTGGAACACCATGCCGATGCGCCGCCCGCGCAGCTCGCGCATCTGCGGCTCGGTGAGCTGCAGCAGGTCGTGGCCATCGAACAGGATCCGGCCCGCGACCGGCGCCACGTGCGGGCGCGGCAACAGGCCCATGACCGCGTTGGCGATCATCGACTTGCCCGAGCCCGACTCGCCGACCACGCACAGCGTCTGGCCCGGCATTACCGAGAGCGTGGCGCCTTCGACGGCCAGCGCGCGGTCGGCGCCCGAGGGCAGCGAGATGCTCAGGCCAACGATGTCGAGCACGGGATGCAGGGGTTTCATTGGCGTGACGGTGGCGTTCATTCACTTGCCCTTTCCGTGCAGCCGCGTGTTGAGCCCGTCGCTCAGGCCCTCGCCCACGAGATTGAGCGCAAGCACGGTCAGTACGATGGCCAGCCCCGGGAACAGCGCCATCCACCAGGCCTGGCGCAGCACGGTGCGCGCGGCGCCGACCATGTAGCCCCAGCTCATCTGGTTCGGGTCGCCCAGGCCCAGAAAGCTGAGGCTGCTTTCGAGCAGGATGGCCGTGGCCACCATCAGCGAGGCCATCACGATGATGGGCGACATGGCGTTGGGCAATATCTGCGTGAGGATGATGCGCGACGTCGACTGCCCCGCGAGCAGCGCGGCCTGCACGAAGTCGCGCTGGCGCAGCGTGAGGAACTCGCTGCGCACGAGGCGCGCCACCGGCGGCCACGAGACGATGGCAATGGCCACGACGATGGACTTGATCGAAGGCTCGAAGATCGCCACCAGCACGATGGCCAGTGCGAAGCTCGGCACCGCCTGGAACAGCTCGGTGAAGCGCATCAGCGCCGCGTCGATCCAGCCGCCGAAGTAGCCCGCGATTGCGCCGAAGGTAACGCCGATCAGCAGCGCCACGATGGTGGACACCACGCCGATCAAGAGCGAAATGCGCGCACCGTAGACCAGGCCCGCGAGGATGTCGCGTCCGAGCGTGTCTGTGCCCAGCAGGAAGCCGGGCTCGGTCCAGGGGCGCACGAAGGGCTGCTCGACCATGGCCCACGGGTCGTTGGTGGCGAGCCAGGGTCCGAGCAGTGCAACGGCTGCCACGATCAGCAGCACCACCATGCCGGCCACGGCGCCCTTGTTGCGGCGAAAGCGCCGCCAGAAATCGCTTTGCATCGTCGTCATGTCAGCTCGATCCGCGGATCGACCAGGGTGTAGACCAGGTCGGTGATGAGGTTGAAGAGCACGGCCATCGCGGCCGTCACCAGGAAGGCGCCGAGCAGCAGGCTGTAGTCGCGCTGCAGCAGCGCGTCGAACATCAGGCGGCCGATGCCGGGCCAGGCGAAGACGGTCTCGGTGAGCACGGCGCCGCCGATCATTCCGCCGGCCTGGATGCCCGCCAGCGTGACCACCGGCAGCAGCGCGTTGCGCAGTACATGCGCGCGCAGGATGCGGCCGGGTTTCACGCCCTTGGCGCGCGCGGTCTTCACGAAGTCCATCTGCGCCACCTCGAGCATCGCAGCGCGCGTCATGCGTGCGTAGACGGCCATGTAGAACAGTGCGAGCGTGAGCGCCGGCAGCACCAGGTGCTTCGCGACGTCGAGCGCCAGCGCGAAGCCGGTGGCACCCGAGCCCACGGTCAGGAGCCCGAAGCCCGGCAGCCATTCGAGCTGCACCGTGAACACCAGCACCGCCATCAACGCGAGCCAGTACAGCGGCGTGGCATAGAACAGCAGCGCCACCACGGTGATGGCGCTGTCGACCCACGTGCCCGCGCGCCGCGCCGAGAGCGCCCCCAGCGTGATGCCGAAGAGCAGCGAGAGCGCGAAGGCTGTGCCGGTGAGCAGCAGCGTTGCGGGCAGCCGGTCCATGATGAGTTTGAGCACCGGCTGCTGCTGGCGGTACGAGTAGCCGAGGTCGAGCCGCACCACCTTGCCGACATAAGTGGCGAGCTGCGTCGACAGCGGCTGGTCGAGCCCGAACTGCGCGCGCAGCTGCGCGACGAACTGCGGATCGGACGCGCCGGCCTCGCCCGCCAGCACCGACACCGGATCGCCCGGCGCGGCGCGCACCAGCATGAAGTTGACCGTGGCGATCAGCAGGATCGCCACCAGGCCCTGCAGCACGCGGGTCAACATGAACTGCGTACGTTTCATTCGGTCGTCACTCCGCGCGTCAGCCGACGCTTGCGTTGCCGAGGCTGTCGTTGAGGCCGATGCCCGAGCTCACGATGTTGCTGAGCTTGGTGCGGTAGAGCGTGGGGAAGTTGAGCTCCAGCAGCCAGGCCACGGGCACCTCGTCGAGCAGGATTTTTTGCGCCTGCAGGTAGATGGCCTTGCGCTTTTCCGGATCGGTCTCGCGCGCACCGGCATCGAACAGCTCGTCGAGCTTCGGGTTCGAGTAGCCCTCGACGTTGTTGAACGGCGAGCCCTTGGCGATGTTGGCGGTGGTGTAGTTGCGCGCCACGCCCAGCGCCGGGTCGCCGTACTGGTAGACGTAGGTGAAGGCGAGGTCGTAGTCCCAGTCGTTCAGGCGCTGGTTCCAGCCGGCAACGTCGGTGGCGGTCATCTCGACCTTGATGCCGGCCTGGGCCAAGTTCTGCTTCAGGATCTCGGCCTGGCGCGACCATGTCTCACCATAGGGCAGCGGCAGCAGCCGCAGGGTCTCGCCCTTGTAGCCCGATTCGGCCAGCAGCTTTTTGGCCGTCTCAACGTTGCGCGGGTACTTGGCGACGTCGGTGCTGTGGAATTTGATGTTGCTGTTGAACGGCCCCGTCGCCGGCTTGGCAAAGCCCTGCCACGCGATCTTGGCCATGGCCTCGCGGTCGATGGCGAACATCACGGCCTGGCGGAACTTGACGTTGTCCATCGGCGCCTTGCGGTTGTTCAGCCACAGCCACGAATGCGGCGCGAAGAACTCCCAGCCCTTGGTGGTGACGGCAACGCCCGGCAGCTTGGACAGCCGCTGCACGTCGAAGTACTCGACCGCGCCGCCGGGCACCAAGTCGACCTTGCCCGACTCGAACGCCGCCGCGCGCGAAGCCGCGTCGGGAATGACGTGGAAGTAGACGCTGTCGACCAGCGGCACGTCCTTGACGTGGTACTTGTCGTTGGCCACGAGCTGGATGTACGAGCCCTTGACCCACTCCTTGAACTTGAACGGCCCGGTGCCGATGGGCGTGGCGTTGGCGGGGTTGGTCGCGAAGTCGGTGCCTTCGTAGATGTGCTTCGGGATCATCGGCATGCTGCCGACCTCGAAGATGCCGATGAAGGGCCCGAAGGGGTATTTGAGCTTGAACTCGACCGTGAGCGGATCGACTGCGCGGATGCTTTCCACCGCAGCCAGGTTGGCCCGCAGGCGCGCATGCGTCTTGCGCAGGAACACGTCGGCGGAGAACACCACGTCGGCCGAGGTGAAGGGCTTGCCGTCGTGCCAGGTGACGCCGGGCTTGAGCTTGAAGGTGTAGAGCGTGCCTTCCTTGTTGACGGTCCACGCGGTGGCCAGCGAAGGCAGCGGCGTGATCTTCTCGTCGTAGCGCAGCAGGCCTTCGTAGATGTTGCCGGAGATCATCTGCGTCGGGCCGTTCTGCGTGATCCCCAGCATCAGCCCCGGCGGTTCGGGCTGGACGACGGCGTTGATCGTGCCGCCCTTCCTGCCCGCGGCCAGAAGGTGCAGGGGAACGCCGGCCAGCGTCAGGCCGGCGGTGGCGGCGGCACCCATCTGGATGAGGTTGCGACGTTTCATGGGGCGAACTCCTTCTGGCTCTTTCGAGGTGGTGGACAGGGTCAGGGAACGGGAGGGGAAAGCGGGGCGATCAGTCGCGGAACGAGGTGGCCGGCGCGGGCTCGATGCGCTGCAGCAGCGCGCGCCATTCGCGCGCGTTCGGGTCGGCCTGGCCGGGCAGGTGGCTGCCGCCGCCAGCTTCGTATTGCTGCGCGGTCTTCTCGCAGACCTCGGCCGGCACCGGGTAGACCGGCTGGCCGCTCGACTCGATGGCCACCTGCACGCGGCAGGCGCGCTCCAGGTTCAGCATCAGGATGAAGGCCTCCGACACCGTGCGGCCCAGCGTCACCAGGCCGTGGTTGCGCAGGATGAGCGCGCGCGCCGTCGGGCCAAGGTCGGCCACGAGGCGCTCGCGCTCCTCGGGGTCGAGCGCGATGCCCTCGAAGTCGTGATAGACCACGCGCTGGTAGAACTGCAGCGCCCACTGGTTGCAGGGCTGCAGCCCGCCGGCCAGCGACGACACCGCCACGCCGGCCACCGTGTGCGTGTGCAGCACGCAGGCCGCGTCGTGGCGCGCCCCGTGCACCGCGCTGTGGATGGTGAAGCCGGCCGGGTTCACGTCGTAGGGCGAGTCGTCGAGGATGCGGCCCGCAAGGTCGATCTTGACCAGCGACGAGGCCGTGATGTCGCGAAACAGCATCCCAAAGGGGTTGATCAGGAACTGGTCTTCGGTGCCCGGCACACGCGCGGAGATGTGCGTGTAGATGCTGTCGTCCATGCCGTAGTGCGCCACCAGCCGGTAGGCCGCGGCCAGGTCCTGTCGAACCTGGCGCTCGGCGTCGGAGACCGGCGGGGCCTTGCGGTCCACTGCGTGCAGTTGCATATCGCGTTCCTTTTCACCGGCCTGGCTGGCAGGCCAAGCCCTTGTTTGGGGTTCATCGGGTTGACTGCAAACTGTCGACAGTCAACCGACGACAGTCTTAAGCAATATGCGGGCCCGAGTTATGGGGTAAGCCCTCGGTCGTCGTCCTAGGAGGCGGGAAAAGCGGCGCCACGAGGGAAGCGGAGCGCCAAAGCGCCCGGGGGGGGGGGGGGGGGGGGGGGCGGGGGGGGGCCCGGGGGGGGGGGGGGGGGGGGGGGGGGGGGGGGGCTATTGCGGGCGCGGCCGGGGTGGGGGGGGGGGGCTCGGCTTCGCGTGCGCGTTCGGCATAGCGGTTGACGCGCCAGGCGTAATCTTCCATCGTGCGGCGGCGCCACGGGGCGCGCTTCTCGACGGGCGTCATGGCGGGCCAATGCTGCAC
>NZ_JBGLYU010000017.1:0-99635 GCF_047304235.1 Variovorax sp. Varisp36 | reverse complement strand
GGGCCCGATGGCAGCGCGGATCAGCCGCAGCGCCGTGCTCGGCACCATCGGCCTCATCGCCACGATGCACGCCGACGCCGCGACCAAGTCGGCGGCAAAGAAGCAGCCAGCCGCAGCACCCGGCGTATGGCCGCGCGCCTCGCAGGTGCCCGGTGGCATCGCCCGCCTGTCGCTGGGCCCGTCGGCCAAGCGGCCGCAGGCCTTCGCGGGCGACATCCCCCTGCTCGTGGTGGGCGACGCCATCGAATGGACTGCGATCGTCGGCATCCCCCTCGCGACCGAACCCGGCGAGGCGAGCATCACCGTGCGCGCCGAAGGCAAGCCCGAGCGCCAGATCGCCTACACCGTGGCCCCGAAGCAGTACCGCGAACAGCGCCTCACCGTGGCCCCGCGCACCGTCGACCTGTCGCCCGAGGACGAGGCGCGCTACGTCAAGGAACGCGACCACCTCACCGGCGTGATGGCCACCCTCACCGACATGCGCCCCGACACCGTTCTGCAGATGCGCGTGCCCGTCCCCGGCCGCCGCTCCAGTTCCTTCGGCCTGCGCCGCGTGTTCAACGGCCAGTCGCGCAATCCGCACAGCGGCATGGACATCGCGGCCGGCACCGGCACGCCGGTGCTCGCGCCCCTGCCCGGCAAGGTGATCGACACGGGAGACTATTTCTTCAACGGCGGCACCGTCTGGCTCGACCACGGCGGCGGCCTGCTGACCATGTACTGCCACCTGAGCCGCGTCGACGTGAAGGTCGGCGACGTGATGAAGACCGGCGAACCATTGGCCGCCGTCGGAGCGACTGGTCGCGTGACGGGGCCGCATCTGCACTGGTCGGTGATGCTGAACCGGGCGATGGTGGACCCGGCGTTGTTCATCGCGGTTTGAGATCGAGCGAGCAGCCGCACCACACTCCAACATCGCGCCGGCATTCACGAAATTGCACTGAGTCACCACGTCAATGGCGCGTGGGTGTTCGGCTCTGGATCGCGCGGCGAGGACGGGCCTGACAGCGACCTCGATCTGCTGGTCGAACCCACCGCGCAAGCCACCCTCATGGACATTGGAGCGATCAGGTTCGAATTGAAGAGCCTGCTTGGCTTGGAGGTTGACGTGCTGGCGCCCAACGGTTTGCCTCCGAAGTTTCGAGATCAAGTACTACGCGAGGCTGTGCCGGTATGACCGGAAAACGCAAGATGCCGTAGTGCGCAACCTCGAAGTGATCGGTGAAGCCGTGAAGCTATTGGAGACCTGGACCTCAGTGCCTCAGATCGGCTTGGTCAGGTAAACCGCCTCCCGCCCGACGATCACGCGCTGCGCCGGCATGAAGATCGTGCAGTCGTCGCACAGCGCGCGAATTTCCTCGTCGCCGTTGGTCGCGATCAGTTCGCCCTTGGCGAAGGTCTCGAAGCCGATCAACGGTCGCACGAAGGCGAAGTCCGGCGACCTGATGACGTGCGTCTGCAGCAGCTGGAAGCGCCGTTGCGGCTCGGGCGCAGGCGCGGCCAGGTCCTTGTCGACGAGGCCGAAGTACGCGAGGAAGTCGTACGTGACGGCCGTCGCCAGTTCCGATGCCGAACGCAGAAAGTGCTGGCCGCACTCGACCACCATCGCCACGCCCTTGCCGTCCGGCCCGCCGTGGCTGCCGTACTGGATCAGCGGGGTGCCCGAGCCCAGGCCGTCGGGCATCACGAGGTGCACCGAGGGACGGCCGATGGCCAGCGCGACCTTGGCGTTGCGTTCGAACGCCGGGTAGACCCAGAACGGCACGACGGGCTGGCTGGTCGAGTGGATGTCGAGGATGTGGTCGGCCGCATCGACCACCGGGCGCAGGATGCGCGCACGGCTCAGCTCGGGGCTGTCTTCGCTGCCGTCCAGCCACTCGGGCGACCAGATGCGGTTGAGGTTGTGCACGAGCTGGCGGCTGTCGAAGGGGAGCGCCTCGTTGAAGGACTCGTACGCGGCCACGTTGGCAAAACTCACGGTAAGCGTGCCGATCTTCGGGCGCACGTTGTTGTCGAGCAGGTGCGTGGCCGCCGTCATGCCGCAGATCTCGTTGCCATGCGTCAGCGCGTTGATCAGCACGTGCGGGCCGGGCTTGCCGGACTCGAAGCGGTGCACGTAGTCGATGCCGACGTTGCCCTTGCGGTACGCAGAAAGGTCGCGGGGGAGGACTTCGAGGGCGGGGGGAGATTGGGTCATGGGGCGAATGGTTAAGGCGAAGCGGTCGGCCAGTTTGCTACAGGACGCGCATTCGCGCCGAGGGCGCAGCAACACCGGGCCGCGCCGCTCGGGCTTCATCCATTCAGCCGGCTATCGCACCTGCTGGTAGTCCACCGGCACCCACACGTAGCCCTTGCCCTCGGCCCGCACGTGGCCCAGCCCCGGGAACGGCAGGTGCGCGCTGCCCACGAGGTAGCGCCCCTTGGCCGCGTCGGCGTACGCCTTCTTGCGCTCCACGGCGGCAGGCTTCGAGTCGACGTCGAACGAGATCGTGACCTGCGGCTGCGCGAACTGCACGGCGGCAACGTGCATCAGGTCGCCCCACAGCACCAGCTTCTGGCCCTTGGACTCGACGACGTAGATGTTGTGGCCCGGCGTGTGGCCATGGGCGGGCACGGCCCTGATGCCGGGCAGCAGGTCGGTGCCGCCCTTCATGCCCTTGAACTTGCCGGCTTCCACGTACGGGTTCAGCGACGCCATCGCGCCCCGGAAGAAGTCCTTCATCTCGGCAGGGGCCTTCTCCAGGTTGGCCTTGCTCAGCCAGAAGTCGGCGTCTTCCTGCCCGGCGTGGATGGTGGCGTTGGGAAACACCAGCTTGCCGTCCTGCACGAGGCCTCCGACGTGGTCGCCGTGCATGTGGGTGATGAGCACGTCGTCGACCTGGTCGGGCTGGTAGCCCGCGGCCTTGAGGTTGGCCTGCAGGCTGCCGAGGGTGGGGCCGAACAGGCCGCCGGCGCCGGTGTCGACCAGCACCAGCTTGCTGCCGGTGTTGATGAGGTAGCCGTTCACCGAGGTGGGCACGGCATCCTTCTCGAAACCGCGATCGAGCAGCTTGCCGACCTGCGCCTGCGTGGTGTTGGTGAGCAGCTTCTTGGGTTCGAGGTCGAGAGTGCCGTCGAACAGCGCAGTCACCTCGAAGTCGCCGAGCATCATCCGGTAGAAGCCGGGCGCCTGGGTCTTGACCTGCGGGGCGCCGGCCTGCGCCGCGAACGAAAGCATCAACAGGCTGCCGGCCAGTGCGGCGATGCCGCGGCGCAGCCAGCGGGCGGGTGTTCTTGTCATGGGTTCTACTCCTCGGCGGTTGTAAGGGGCGCCGAGAATAGCCCAAGCAGGCCCATCCTGCTGCGATGGCTGGCGATTACCAGTTGACCTCGCGCTCCGGCGTGGCCGAGATGTGATGGATCGACAGGTCGGCGCCGTCGTACTCCTCCTCCTGCGACAGCCGCAGCCCCACCGAAGCCTTGAGCGCGCCATACACCGCCGCACCCGCCAGCGCGGCCCAGGCCACGCCGATGACGGTGCCGATGAGCTGCGCCCACACGTTCACCCCGCCGATGCCTCCCAGCGCCTGCGTGCCGAAGATGCCCGCCGCGATGCCGCCCCAGGTGCCGCACAGGCCGTGCAGCGGCCACACGCCGAGCACGTCGTCGATCTTCCATTTGTTCTGCACCAGCGTGAACATGTAGACGAAGATCGCGCCCGCCACGCCGCCCACCACCAGCGCGCCCAGCGGATGCATCAGGTCGGAGCCGGCGCACACGGCCACCAGGCCGGCGAGCGGGCCGTTGTAGACGAAGCCGGGGTCGTTTTTGCCCATGGCCAGCGCGACCAGCGTGCCGCCGACCATCGCCATCAGCGAGTTGACGGCCACGAGGCCCGAGATCTTGTCGATGCTCTGCGCGCTCATCACGTTGAAGCCGAACCAGCCCACGCACAGCACCCACGCACCGAGCGCGAGGAACGGGATGTTCGATGGCGGATGCGCGCTCAGCGAGCCGTCGCCCCTGTAGCGGTTGCGCCGCGCGCCCAGCAGCAGCACCGCCGGCAGCGCGAGCCAGCCGCCCACCGCGTGCACCACCACCGAGCCCGCGAAGTCATGGAACTCGTGGCCCGTGAGCGAGGCGATCCAGCCCTGGATGCCGAAGTGCTTGTTCCACGCGACGCCCTCGTACAGCGGGTAGACGAAGCCGACGATCACCGCAGTCGCGATCAGCTGCGGCCAGAACTTGGCGCGCTCGGCAATACCGCCCGAGATGATGGCCGGGATGGCTGCCGCGAAGGTGAGCAGGAAGAAGAACTTCACCAGCTCGTAGCCGCTCTTTTCCGCCAGCTCGCTGGCACCGACGAAGAAGTGCGTGCCGTAGGCCACGCCGTAACCCACGAGGAAATACACGATGGTCGACACCGAGAAGTCGACCAGGATCTTCACCAGCGCATTGACCTGGTTCTTCTTGCGTACGGTGCCCAGTTCGAGAAAGGCAAAACCGGCGTGCATGGCCAGGACCATGATGGCGCCGAGAAGGATGAACAGCGCATCTGCGCCCTGTTTGAGTGCGTCCATTGAAGCTTCTTGCTGATTTTTGATTCGAATTGGTGCGTCGCACCTGAATGACCTGGAGCGGTCGATCGATGAAGCAAAAATGGTGCCCGAAGGCTCTCCGATGGTGCGCAATGAACCAAAACGGACTTCCGCGAGCCCGCCACGCACCGGATCAGCCCGCCCCGGCGCGCAACGCGTCCCGGTGGCGGCGGCTGCAGGGCACGGTGGTGCCGTCGTGCATGTGCAGCCGGGCATCGCCGCCGTCCAGCGGCTCGATTTCCTTGATGCGGCCCAGGTTCACCGCATGGCTTCGGTGCACCCGAACGAAGCGGACGGGGTCGAGCTGCGCCAGGAAGTCGGTCAGCGTGGCGCGCAGCAGGTAGTCATGGCCGTTGACGTGCAGGCCGACGTAGTTGCCCTCGGCCTGGAGCCAGTCGATGTCGGTGGCGGCGATGAGGAATTCGCGGCGCAGCTTGCGCACCAGGAAACGCTCGGGGCGCACGGGCGGCGACAAGGCTTCGGGCTCGGCGGGTGCGGCGCCCTTCTGTTCCGCCGGAGCCTCCGGCGCATCGAGCACCCGCGCCTCGCCCTGCAGCCGCAGCATGAACAGCCGGTAGGCCCAGATGCCGAAGACGATGCTTGCGTACACACGCACGTCCTTCAGGTACTCGTAGCCCCATTGGTCGATCCAGCCGCCGAATTCGTAGCGTTCGCCGGCCAACGCGTAGACGACTGCGCGCAACCCGAACATGCCCACCACGTGGACCACGCTGAACGCCACGCTCGCCACCGCATGCCAGGCCAGGAAGCGCACCCAGTGCCCGCGCACCAGCGGCGACAGCCGGCGCTCGACGGCGACCAGCGCCGGGATCAGCAGCAACAGCACCAGGTGGCTCGATCCTTCCCAGGTCGCGACCTCCCAGTTGGCGCGCGGCACGGCGCGCGCGCGCATGTCGACGATCGCGACCATCGTGCTGAACACGGCCTGCAGCGTCATCAACACGATCCAGAAGGCCACCTCCACGGGACGGCGGATCGGCTCGTAGCGCTCGTAGAGGTTCCTGCGTGGGTCTCCCATGGGGCGGGATTCTCCCGAAAACGGGCCTTTGGGGGCGGTGAATTTCGTCCCTCGAAACCACCGCTCGTCACAAAGCGGGGGGCATCCGTCCCCCGGATGCGCCGCGCGGGGAACACGGGCCCGAGCATCGCGGCTTCTTTGCTTCGAGGAGCTTGCGATGAACATCACCGCCGACCCGTCCGCCCATCGCCGCCACGACATCGACGCCCTGCGCGCGCTGGCCTTCCTGTTCGTCGTCCTCTATCACGTGGGCATGTACTACGTGGCCGACTGGCCCTGGCACCTGAAGAGCCCGCACGCGGCCGAATGGCTGCAGTGGCCGATGCGCGTCCTGAACCTCTGGCGCATGGACCTCGTCTTCCTGGTCTCGGGCGTGTCGCTCGGCTTCCTGAGCCGGGGCCAGGGCACCTGGGGCCTGCTGCGCAGCCGGGGGCTGCGGCTGATGCTGCCACTGGCCTTCGGCATGGCGGTGATCGTGCCGTACCAGGCCTATGCGCAGGGGGTGGCCAACGGGCTGGTCGCGCCGGGCTTCGGTGCCTTCGTGCTGCGCTACCTGTCGATGGCCGAACCGTGGCCGAAGCGGGCCTTCGACGGCGCGGAGTTCGGCATCACCTGGAACCACCTCTGGTACCTGCCCTATCTGTTCACCTACACGGCGCTGGTCTCGCTGACACTGCCGCTGTGGAATTCCGCCGCCGGCCAGTGGCTGCGACGCGGCTTCAACGGCCTGCGCGGCTGGAAACTGCTGTTGCTGCCGGCCGTGCCGCTGCTCGTCTTCACCACGCTGCTGGCCTCGCGCTTTCCACCCACGCACAACCTTGTGCGCGACTTCCACCTGCACAGCCTGTATTTCACGATGTTCCTCTACGGCTACTGGATGGGCGTGGACACCGGCGTGTGGAGGGAACTGGAGCGGCTGCGCCGGGTGTCGCTCACGCTGGCGGTCGCGGTGATCGCCGCCTTCATCGCGCTGCGGGCCGGCGCGAAGGGCCCGGCGTCCGGCCTGCCGATGGACACGCTGCGCATGCTCTACCTGTGGCTGGCCGTCGCGGCCATCCTCGGCCATGCCCACCGCCACCTGAACCGCCCATGGCCCTGGCTTCGCTGGGCCAACGAGTCGGTGTACCCGTGGTACGTGCTGCACCAGACGCTGATCATCGCCGCCGCGAGCGCGCTGGCACCGCTTGCGCTCGGCCCGGTGCTGGAGCCCGCGTTGCTGGTGGCGCTCACGGTGCTCGGCAGCTGGGCGCTGACCGACGGTCTGATCCGCCGCGTGAACTGGCTTCGGCCGCTGTTCGGGCTGAAGCTCAGGCAGCCGGCTTCGCCGCAGCCTCTTCCACCGGAACCAGGATGGCGTTCCCCGTCGCCACGAGCTTGAGCGCATCGTCGCCTCCGCCTTCGGGTTGCGCATAAAGCTCGGACGCAACGAACACCTGCTTGCGCCCGGCCTTCGCCACACGCGCGCGTGCCACGAAGGCTTGACCCACGGCCGGTGACATGAAGTTCACCGAGAAGTGCGACGTCATCACGCGGCCGGCCAGCGAGGCGGCTGCGTAGCCGCTCACGGTATCGAGCAGTGCGGAGATCATCCCCGCGTGGAGGAAGCCGGCGTACTGCCCCATGTCTTCCTTGCGCCATTTCATGCGCAGCTCGGCCTCGCCGTTGCCGGCCTGGGTGGCCTCGATACCGGCCCAGCGATTGAAGGATGCGGTTTCGTTGAGAGCCTTGAAGGTTTCGAGCATGGCGTGTCCTTTGCGGGGGCGGGTGTGAGAAGCGGTTCAGGCCACTCTACGAACCACGCAGGACAGGCGCCGTCACGCGCGTGACGGGCGGGGTAGTGAACAGTTGCATTGGCGACAGCGGCGCTCTTCGCGCCGGAGTGGCGAGTCTCGGGGCGTCGGGCGCCTCTCAGGCGTCCTGTTCGGGCGCGATCTCGGGCTTCGGCTTGCCCTTGTGCTTGCGCGCGGCCTTCTTCGCCGCGCGCTCGGCATCGGCACGCTGGCCATCGGCCAGCCACAGCGCGAACTCTTCCGGCGTTTCGAGCGTGATGTGCCCCAGGTTGCCCGCGCGAAACTCGTGCATCACGATCTCCGCTGCCTTCTGAAGGTTGACGCGGCCCTTGCCCAGCAGCGCGCCGCGCTTGCGGCCGATGGTGTCGAGCAGCGCCTCGTCCTTCATGCCGGCCATGGTCTCGGTGTCGAGCTCCACGAGCTTGAAGCGCGCGGCCACGCCCGCGGCGTAGTGCGTCTTGAGGTAGTTGAGCAGCTCCAGCGCCACCTCTTCCTCGTCGAAGGCGTTGCGCCCCACCGCGCCGCTGGCCGCTAGGTTGTAACCGCTCTTGGGCACGATGATGCGCGGCCACAGCATGCCGGGCGTGTCCCACAGATAGAAGTCGTCGGCCAGCGTGATGCGCTGTTCGAGCTTGGTGATGCCGGCCTCGTCGCCGGTCTTGGCCTTGCGTCCGCCGGTGAGCGTGTTGATGAGGGTGGACTTGCCCACGTTGGGAATGCCGCAGATCAGCACGCGCATCGGCTTGGCCATGCCGCCGCGGTTCGGTGAAAGCTCATGGCAGGCCTTCACGAGTTGTTGCGCGGGCGTGGTCTGGCTCGCATCGAGCCCGATGGCGCGCGTGGCAGGCAGCGCGTTGTAGTGCGCCAGCCAGAGTGCGGTGCGCACGGGGTCGGCCAGGTCCTGCTTGTTGAGCACCTTCAGCGTGGGCCGTCCGGCCGTGAGCTCGGCCAGCATCGGGTTGGCGCTGGAACCGGGCAGGCGCGCATCGAGCAGTTCGATGACCACGTCGATGTCCTTCACCCGCTCGGTGATGGCCTTCTGGGTCGCATACATGTGACCGGGGAACCACTGGATCGCCATCGGTTGGCTCTTTCTTTCGCGCTGTCTGGGAATGGGGGGCCACCGAAAGGGGGCCGGGTGCGCATTGTGAACCGGGAACCTGAACGGGACCTTGTTGCTACGCTTTCGATAGCTGGATGCGGGCATTCTGCCTTCGCTTCGGGCCTGTTCGATCCTAGAATCCGCGCGCTGCCCCGCGCAGCCACTCCAACAACTTCGAGGGAAATCCATGTTCAAGCGCCTTGCCGCTGCCGCCTTGCTGGCAGCCATCGTCGTGCCCGCGACCGTCACCGTCGCCCATGCCCAGCGGCCTTCTCCTCCCCCCGGCCCCATGATCAACGGCTACCTGTGCTGCAACATGCGCACCTACGGCGACTCGATCAGCGACATCAACTACGACGAGCAGGGCACGAGCATCGTCGCGGTGGGCACGCCGGCGCGCATCACCGCGTACGACTTCCGCTGGTTCAACCTGGATCTGGCCGGCAAGCCGCAGCGCATCAAGAACGACTACAGCCGCAACATCCCGTTGCCTGCGTTCGCGCAGCGCTATGTGGTGACCGAAGACCCGAAGCAGAAGATGGCGGCCTTCCCGCCCGCCGTGCGCGACGCCATCCTCGCCGTGAAGGTGATGCCCGGCATGACGCGCGAGCAGGTGCTGATGGCCATCGGCTATCCGGTTGCCAGCGAGAACCCCAGCCTCGACGCACCGGTGTGGCGCTACTGGCGCGACAGCTGGTCGGAGTTCCAGGTGCAGTTCGACGAGAGGGGTCTCGTGAAGACGGTGGTGGGCGATCCCGTGGCGTTGAGCCGCGTGCTGGCCGCAGCGCCCGCCCAGCCTTAAGTCCTCTCGCATTGCGCGTGCGTTGCAAACACGCGCAATCCCCTAGGGGGTTTGCATCGCGGGGGCAGTCATCGCCCCTATGATTTGACCGAGTGCGGCGCCCGAGCGTCGGTCGAATCGAAACCCTTTGATGGAGTTACCCGCGATGAAACCCGTCTCCGAACTGCTCAAGCGCCATGATTCCGCAGCATGGCGCACCTCCCCCGACACCAGCGTGTTCGATGCGCTGTCCACCCTGGCACGCTTCGAGGTGGGCGCGCTGATGGTGATGGACGGCGAGAAGCTGGTGGGCTTCCTGTCCGAACGCGACTACACCCGCAAGGTCGCCTTGCAGGGCAAGAACTCGAAGGAAGTGAAGGTACGCGACATCATGACGCCCGACGTGATGACCGTCACCCCGCAGACCCGCACGCGCGCCTGCATGACGCTGATGAGCCAGCGCAAGTTCCGCCACCTGCCGGTGGTCGACGGCGACAAGGTGATCGGCATGATCTCCATCCAGGACCTGATGGACGACATCATCTCGGACCACGAGGCCACCATCGAGCAGCTGACCACGTACATCCAGGGCTGAACCCCTGTTGCCCGCTTTGCGGACCCTGCCCGGCGCATGGGTAGGGAACAGGCCTACGCACGCCGGGGCACAGGGGGGCGCACAGTGGGCCTTCGTTCATCCATCTATCCAGCAGGAATATTGCATGCAGATCCAGGTCAACACGAGCAACGGCATCACGAACAAGGACGCGCTGGAGCGTTGGGCCGACACCGAGATCAAGCAGCACCTGAGCCGTTTCGTCGACGACGTGACGCGCGTCGAAGTGCACTTGAGCGACGAGAACCACGACAAGACCGGCGGCGGCGACAAGTGCTGCGTGATGGAGGCACGCCTGGCGCACCACCAGCCGCTGGCGGTGACGCAGCACGCTACCAGCCTCGACGAGGCCTTCCGCGGCGCGGCCGACAAGCTCAAGCGCTTGCTGGACAACACGCTGGGGCGCCTGCACAACCACCGCGACCGCGGCTCGATCCGCACGGACCCGGGCTTCATCGCCGAGTAGGTCCGCTCACCTGCCCTTGCGCTTCGGCGGCTTCGGGCCGGGCGTTTCGGCGGGAACGAGCGGCGGGCGGCGGCCGCTGGCCATCCATTCGTCGTAGAAGCCGATCTTGCGGTCGACCAGCGACAGCGCCCGCTTCCGATGGTCTGGGTCACGCGCTCCCGGTGCGCGGCGAGCATGTCGGGCCGCTGGCGCAGCGTGACCTTGCCCTGCACTGCCAGCGCGGTGTATTCGCGCATCTCGGCAATCGACATGCCGGTGCGGCGCAGGCGCTCCATCAGGTCGAGCCAGCCGACGTGCAGCTCGACGTAGAGGCGCCGGCCGCCCTCGTCGCGCGCCACGCCGGGCACCAAGCCCTGCGTCTCGTACCAGCGGATGGCGTGCACCGTGCGGCCGGTGCTTGGATTGAATGAACCGGCGATTCCGGAAAATCCCCTGGAAATGCTCGGGTGCACTCGAGGTCAAGCGCCATGGACACCATGGGCGTCGATCAGCCCCTCTTCGCGTTCGCCATGCCCTTGGCGACTTCGTTCGCGCCCTGCGCGGTACCGCTCTGTGGCACGGCCTCGCCTTCGCGCTGCGTGACCTCCGACAGGCGCGCCGCCAGTTGCTCCGGCGTGTCGGCGTCAATGCCCAGCCAGACGCCCTGCGTCAGCGTGATGTGCGCGGCCTCGAAGGTGCCGGCGCCCGCGCACAGGATGGTGCGGTTGGGCGCATCCTGCGCGGCCAGCACCAGCATCGCGGGCACCACGGCCTCGGGGCGGAAGGCTTCGAGCATTTCCTTGGGGAACAGGTCCTCGGTCATGCGCGTGGCGGCGGTGGGCGCCAGGCAGTTCACGCGGATGTCGTTCTTCGCGCCTTCGATGCTCAAGGTCTGCATCAGGCCCACCAGCGCGAGCTTGGCCGCGCCGTAGTTGCTCTGGCCGAAGTTGCCGTACAGGCCCGACGACGAGGTGGTCATCACGATGCGGCCGTACTTCTGCTCGTTCATGAGCGCCCAGACGGCCTTGGTGCAGTTCACTGCGCCCATCAGGTGCACGTCGACCACCAGCTTGAAATCGGCCAGCTCCATCTTGGCGAAGCTCTTGTCGCGCAGGATGCCGGCGTTGTTGACCAGGATGTCGACGCGGCCCCAGGCATCGACCGCCTGCTGGACCATGGCCTGCACCGCCTCGAAGTCCGTGACGGACGCGCCATTGGCAATAGCTTCGCCGCCCGCGGCCTTGATCTCGTCGACCACCGCCTGCGCGGCACTCACCGAACCGCCGGAGCCATCGCGCGCGCCGCCCAGGTCGTTGACCACTACCTTCGCGCCGCGCGCCGCCAGCGCCAGCGCGTGCTGGCGGCCGAGGCCGCCGCCCGCGCCGGTCACGATGGCCACGCGGCCCTTGAAGTCGATGCTGCTGTTGTTGCTCATTTCTCTCTGTCGCTTTCCTGGGAGTTGCTCGGCGCCGCCTCGGGCGGCAGCGTGGCGTTTTACCCCAGAAGGCGTACGACCCCAGTCGTGCGCGCGTCACCCGGGGGAGCGCACCTTCTCGCAGAAGGCCACCAGCTGGTCGAGTTCGGCCGATTTGTCGAAGAAGGCATCGGCGCCCAGCGCGCGCGAACGCTCGCGCATGTCGGCGGTGGCGTAGTTGCTGAGCACGACCACCTTCTGGTGCGGCGCCCGGTGACGGCAGGCGCGAATCACGCCGAACCCGTTGCCGCGCTGGAGGAACAGGTCGATGATGGTCAGGTCCCAGTCGTCCTTGGAGGCGTGCAGGCGCAGCCAGTCGATGGCCTCCTGCTCGGTGCTCGCGGAAGCCACGACTTGTGCCTCGGCCACGTCTTCCAGAAAACCGGCCAGGTTCTCCCGGATCACCGGACTGTCTTCGACGAGATATGCCTTGAACCGCATGGCGGCCATCTTCGCCCCGGCCCGTTTGCACGCGGTGGGCAATGCGGGTCAATGCCTGTAGGTCATCCGCCACCCCCCCTGTCGTCAAGCGAAGGGGCTCGAAACGAAGACTGAACCAAAGTCCTAAGCGGCGACGGCCATGCGGCCGCGTGACACGCCCAGGCGCGCGGGCGAGACGTACTGCTCGCGATAAATTTCGAAGGGCATGGTGTCGGCCGCCTCGATGCGCTTCTGCTCCTGCAGCGACTCGGCCGTCATCTGCTCGAATTCGGCCTGCTGCGCGGCCGGGAACGGCAGCCCCAGCAGCGTGGCGCGGGTCTGCTCGGACTGGGCGCGCACGAAGCCGATGAAGGAGTTGCCATGGTCTTTCTCGACGGCTGCGAGCACGCGGGCCGAGGGCAGGCTGTCGGGGTTGTGCAGCGCGGCCCTGGCGGCGCGCACCGCGTCGGCATGCGCCGTGCCGCCCTGCGCCGCGTCGAGCGCGGCGGCGATGGGCTGGCACTGCTCGACCAGCTCCAGGCCCCAGTCGGCCAGCGCCACCTCGCGCCCGCCGCGCAGCAGCTTCAGGCCCGGCTCGCGGCCGCGCGCGGCCGTGAGGTGCTGGTTCTGCGCGAGCTCGGCGATTTCCTGCGGCGTGTCGTTGGGGCTGTCGCTCAACAGGCAGTGCAGCAGGAACACGTCGATGAAGCGCATGGTCTGCGCGTTGATGCCGACGGTCTCGAAGGGGTCGAGGTCCATCAGGCGCACCTCGACGTACTCCACGCCGCGCTCGCGCAGCGCATGCAGCGGGCGCTCGCCGGGGTTGATCACGCGCTTGGGGCGGATGGTGCCGTAGAACTCGTTCTCGATCTGCAGCAGGCTGGTGCCGAGCTGGTTGTAGTCGCCGCCGAGGTTGCGGATGCCGATGGCTTCGTACGCCGGCCACGGGCGCGTGAGCGCGTCCTGCAGCGAGGCGGCGTAGCCCTCGAGGCTGTTGTAGCTCACGGCCAGCGAGGCCTGCGCGTCGCTCTGGTAGCCCAGGCGGCCCATGCGCAGCGAGGTGCCGTGCGGCATGAACATGCTGCCGTCGCCCAGCGGCTGCAGCTCGTGCGGACGGCCCGCCACGAAGCTCGAACACAGGGCCGGCGAGGCGCCGAACAAGTACAGCAGCAAAAAGGCCTGGCGGCGGAAATTGCGGATCAGCGCAAAGTACTGTTCGCTCGACACGTCGGGCAGCGACCAGTTGTAGTGGATGCCCGAGATGGTCTGCATGCGCCGGCCGTAACGGTGGCTCAGGCCCATGCGGTAGACGCTCTTGGCGCGGCCCACGTTCGAGGAGCCGTAGCGGCCGATCGGAATCGTCTCGTCGGTCGGCAGGCCGCAGGGCATGCTCGACACCCAGAGACGCTCGTCGCCGAGCTGGTCGAGCACGCGGTAGGTGAACTGGTGAACCCGCGTCAGTTCCTCGAGCGCCGATTCGACGCCCGCATGCACGCCCGTGATGAGTTCGAGCTGCGATTCGCTGAAGTCGGTGGTGATGTGCGGATGCGTGAGCGCCGAGCCCAGGGCGATCGGATGCGGCGTCAGCGCGAGCTTGCCGTCGGGCAGCGCGCGCAGGCTTTCCTTCTCGATGCCACGCCGCATGCCCTTCAGTCGTGCGGCTGAAAGTGCAACCAGCCTCTCCTGCAATCTGTTGCTCATATTGTTATACCCATCAATCTTCTGAGGGGCTGGAAGGTAGCACGGGCGCGCGGGCATTGCTCGTGCAGGGAATCCCTCGCCCCGCTACCCTGTCGCTCGCTATGTTTTTGATAGCTTTCTGCATAGGCCGCGCTTCGGATGGCGCACGAAGCTCAGGCCCTGGCGCGGCCCGCCGACAGGTCGATCTCGCTCGACTCGTAGACGTGCATCTCCGGCGTGCCGTCGGCCATGGCCGCGAGCGCCTTGCCGAAAGCCCGCGAGGCATCCACGCGGAAGTGCGCCTGCAGCGCGGCCATGTCGCTCCACCGCTCCACGAAAGTCAGGCGCAGCGGCTCCTGCACGTCGGTCGAGACCTCGTGCGAGATGCAGCCGGGCTCGGCACGCGAGCGCAGCACGTGCTCGGTGCTGATGGCGAGCATCGCCTGCAGGGTGTCGGGCTTTGCCAGGGCGTGTCCGATGACCAGAATCATTTTGTTGCCTCCTTCGACAAGGTTCGGCCGAGCACCCGCAGCAGGAAGCTGTTGAGGTCGGCGATTTCTTCCATGCACACCGAGTGCGCCATCGTGTATTCGTGCCACTCGACGGCATGGCCCAGAGCGGCCAGCGCGTCGCGCGAGCGCATCGCGGCGGCCAGGGGCACCACGGGGTCCTGACGGCCATGGGCGAGGAACACGGGCGTTTCGTGGTTGGCGGCATGCCGTTCGGCCGCCGTGGTGGCCGCGATCGGCAGGTAGCCGGAGAGGCCGACGATGCCGGCCAGGCGCTCGGTGTGGCGCAGGCCCGTCATGAGCGCCATCGCGCAGCCTTGCGAGAAGCCGGCCACCACGATGCGGCTGGCGGCGATGCCGCGGGCCTTTTCATTCGAGATGATCGCTTCGATGGTCGCCTGCGAGCGGCGCAGGCCGGCCTCGTCCTCCTGCGCCGCCAGGTCGGGCAAGGCGATGTCGTACCAGGCCGGCATCCGGTAGCCGCCGTTGATGGTCACGGGCATGACCGGCGCATTGGGGAACACGAAGCGCACCGGGCCCACGGGCGAGAGGTCGAGTTCGTTGGCGATGGGCACGAAATCGTTGCCGTCGGCGCCGAGGCCGTGCATCACGATCACCGTGGCGGTGGGATTGGGGGCGGTTTCGATCTCGATGGGAGGACGGGACATGGTCGGACAAAGGTATTCAGGAACGGGGATGGCCAGACCTTAGCGCATTCGGGCCCGGCCGAAGGCGCCGATACGGCCGGTTGGCTGACTTGCACATCGTTTCGCCGCCCGCGGCGCCGCGGAATGCAACACAATGGCGTTTCGCATATGAAGACCACCACCTCGCATCCGAAGCCCTGTCCCGCCGCCCCGTTCGACAGCGAAATGCTGTTGCGCGGCAGCGGCCTGCGCGTGACCCGCGCCGCGCAGACCGTGCTCGAACTGCTCGAACACAATTCGCAGCCGCTCACGCACGAGGAAGTGGCCGCTGCCTATACGGCGGCCACAGGCGAAGCACCCGACCGCGTCACCGTCTACCGCGTGCTCGACCGACTGGTCGAGGCGGGCCTGTGCGATCGCCGCGTCGGCGCCGACCGAGTCAATCGTTTCTCGCGCCACGTGGAGGCCGAGTCGGGCAACACCTTCGAATGCGACCAGTGCCACAAGGTGCTGGCGCTGCCGTCCGACCCCGAGCTTCCGAAGGTGATGGGCCGGCTGGGCCGGGCCTTGCGCAAGCAGGGCATCGATACGCGGCACACGGCGCTGACGCTGCACGGCACCTGCGGCGACTGCGCCCGATAGCTCTTTTCACGCGTTCCACGAAGGGAACGGGTCCGGGAAGTTCCGCCACCACGAGGCGCCGAAGCGCATTTCGTCCTCCGTGAGCAGGCAGGCATCGAGCCGGGTGCGCAGCGCTTCCTCATCCATGCCGATGCCGATCAGCACCAGCTCCTGCCGGGCGTCACCCGTGGCCGAGTCCCAGTTCTTGCGGATCAGCTCCAGCGCGTCAGGGTCGGTCGGCCAGTGCTCGCGCGGCACCGCCGCCCACCAGAAACCCGCCGCGCCATGGCGGCAGGCGCCGCCGGCCTGCGACCACGAGCCGGCGCGTGTGGCGCGGCTCGCGAGCCAGAAGAAGCCCTTGGAGCGCACCACGCCTTCCCATTCGCTGTGCACCAGCTCCCAGAAGCGCTTGGGATGGAACGGGATGCGCGAGCGGTACACGAAGCTGCGGATGCCGTATTCCTCGGTTTCCGGCAGGTGCTCGCCGCGCAGCTCGGCCAGCCAGCCCGGCGCCTGCTCGGCCTGCTCGAAGTCGAACAGGCCGGTGTCGAGCACGCGGTCGAGCGCCACGCGGCCGAACTCCGACACCTCGATGCGCGCGCGCGGATTCAGCCTGTGCAATATCGCCATCAGCCGCTCGCGCTCCTCGCGCGCGACGAGGTCGGTCTTGTTGACCACCAGCACGTCGCAGAACTCGATCTGCTCGATCAGCAAGTCGACCACCGTGCGCGTGTCTTCATCGCCGAGGGACTGCCCCCGCTGGCCGAGGCTGTCGGCCGAGCCGTAGTCGCGCAGGAAGTTGAAGGCGTCGACCACGGTCACCATGGTGTCGAGCCGCGCCACGTCGGCCAGGCTCTTGCCGTCCTCGCCCGCGAAGGTGAAGGTCTCGGCCACGGGCAGGGGCTCGGAGATGCCTGTGGACTCGATCACGAGCTGGTCGAAGCGGCCCTCCTTCGCGAGGCGATGGACCTCGAGCAGCAGGTCTTCGCGCAGGGTGCAGCAGATGCATCCGTTGCTCATCTCGACCAGCTTCTCGTCGGTGCGCGAGAGCTGGGCGCCGCCGTCGCGCACGAGCGCAGCGTCGATGTTGACCTCGCTCATGTCGTTGACGATGACCGCCACGCGCCGGCCCTCGCGGTTGTGGAGGATGTGGTTGAGCAGCGTCGTCTTGCCGGCGCCGAGAAAGCCGGAGAGCACGGTGACGGGAAGGCGGTCGGCCATCGGGGTGGTCTCCATATATGCAACAGAATTGCATTATATGAAGCAACGCAACCATGTTGCGTTTATACCCCCCCCGAGAGGCCCAATCGCTCAGTAGGACAGCTTGGGATACCAGTCGGTCCCCCGCCCTTCGGGCGTCATGTCGAGCAGGTTCCATATCGGCATCGCATCGGGCGCGCCGCGCGGGTCCTGTCCGGGGTCGGAGGTTCCAGCGCCCATCTCGCCGCCCCAGAAGTGGCGGATCGTCCCGCCGTCGCGCCGGAACACGTTGAATGCCGGGTTGTCGCCGCTTTCGGGCGTCTCGCCGGCGTAATCGCGGTTGAAGGTGTTGCCGGCCGATGAATACAGCGGCAGGTGCCGCCAGCCGCGCTCCCTGGCGAAAGCCGTCATCCGCTCGATCGGCGAGCTCGCGACGACCGCGAACGCCACGCGCTGCAGGATGTCGGGCATCTCGCCGTCGTAGGCGCTCAGCAGCGAAGTGCACATGGGGCACGGACGCTCACGTTTCGGGCCATACATCCAGTTGTAGGTGATGAGCGTCCCGTGCTTGCCGAAGAGTTCGGAGAACCTGACCGGCCCACCGGCTCCCTGAAACTCGTAGTCTTGCGGCACCTCGCCACCCGGGGGCAGTGCGCGGCGCATTTCCGCGACGCGTTCGATGCGTCGGCGCAAATCGATCTCCTCGGCAAGGAGTTCCGTGCGAGCCCGCCGGTAGGCGACGCTTTCGCCCGGGAACCGGACGGAATTGGAACGGGCAAGCCGGCTGGCGGATACCAGTTCGGTGGCTTCGGCTGGGGCGGACATGGCAGGTCACCTCCTGGGGTGATTGAAGGGATTGACGTGCATGGTGCACCCGCGCGCAGGCCGTTGCCGGTACGCGCTTTTCCCCGGTCGGGCGCGAACTTGTCCTACGGCCCTACCTGCATCTCGAAAGCCGCGACCTGCCTTCCATCGATGTCGGTGAAGCCGTACTCGCGCGCCAGGTCGGCAACGCGCAACACCTCGCCGCTTTTCTCCAGCACCCTCGCATCGCCCGCCAGCGCCGCGACCGCCCGCCCCAGGTAGCGCGGCGATTCGATGCGCGCCAGCTCTCCGCGGCTCGCGCCGGTGACCACCGCCACGCAATCCTTCAGCGGGCATAGCGTGCCGGCGGGCAGGTTCGATTCAGGCCCGTGCAAGGGGTCGTCGTCGAGCCGGAGGAAAAGGCGTTCGTGCATGCGGCGATTGTGTGGAAAAACCTGCCCGCACGCGACCGGGCACGGTCACCGAAAATCGGCCGCTTCGCCTGTACGCCGCGCATGCCCAACGCTCTCCCCGTCCTCTATTCGTTCCGCCGCTGCCCCTACGCGATGCGCGCCCGCCTGGCGCTGGTCGCGAGCGGCCAGCCTTGCGAGCTGCGCGAAGTGGCGCTGAAGAACAAGCCCGCCGAGATGCTGCTGGCCTCGCCCAAGGGCACGGTGCCCGTACTGCTCACCGAAGACGGCGCGGTGCTGGAACAAAGCCTCGATGTGATGCTGTGGGCCCTGCGCCGCAATGATCCGCAGCGCTGGTTGCAGCCCGGCACCGGCACGCTGCAGGACATGCTCGCGCTGGTCGGCGCCTGCGACGACGACTTCAAGCCCCAGCTCGACCGCTACAAATATCCCGACCGGCATGCGGATGGTGGGAAGCCCGCCCGCGAGCGCGGCGCCCGGTTCCTGCGCGGCCTCGAAGCCAGGCTGTCGGCCACGCCGCATCTGGCCGGCGCCCACGCCACGCTGGCCGACGCCGCCGTCATGCCCTTCGTGCGCCAGTTCGCGATGGTCGACGCCGCATGGTTCGATGCCCAGCCCTGGCCCCGCCTGCAGGCATGGCTGTCGGACTGGACCGCCTCGGACCTGTTCGAGCGCGCCATGCACAAGTACGCGCCCTGGAAGGCGGGCGAGGCGGGTGTCGACTTTCCTCCAGGCTGAGGACCGCGCACCGTGCCTGGAGTTCGGCACGCTGCCCGATGGAAGCAGTCAGCCGAAGTCCGGCGCGCGCCGTTCGCGCAGTGAGGCCACGCCCTCGCGCACGTCGGCGCCCGCGAAGCCCATGAATTCGAGCGCCAGCGAGGCATCGAAGGTCGGCCCGGCCTGGCGCAGCCAGTTGTTCAGCGCGTACTTGGTCAGGCGGATCGCGCTCTGGCTGCCGGCCGCGAGCCGGTCGGCCACCTCGTAGGCGCGCGGCAGCAGGTCGGACTCCTCCACTGCGAGTGACACGAGGCCGATGCGCTCGGCCTCCTCGCCGCTCACCGGCTCGCACAGCAGCAGGTGGTACTTGGCCTTGGCCATGCCGCACAGCAGCGGCCAGACGATGGCCGCATGGTCGCCCGCCGCCACGCCCAGGCGCGTGTGGCCGTCGACGATCTTCGCGTTCTTCGCGGCGATGGAAATGTCGGCCAGCAGCCCCGCCACCAGCCCCGCGCCCACGGCCGGGCCGTGCATGGCGCTGACGATGGGCTTGTCGCAATTGATGATGTTGTAGACGAGGTCGCGCGCCTCGCGCCACACGCGCTGGCGCACTGCATCGTCGGTGGTCATGTCCTGCACCATCGCGAGGTCGCCGCCGCCCGAGAAGCCCTGGCCTTCGCCCCGCAGCACCGCGCAGCGCACGCTGTCGTCGGCCGATGCGTCGCGCCAGATTTCGGCCAGCTCGCGGTGGCCGTCATGGCCCGCCGTGGGCAGCTTGCCGTTGGCGGCCCGCATCTGGATGTCGAGCACCGCGCCATTCGCACCTCGGCGCGTGATGGCGAGGGTCTGGTAGCGGGCGTAGTCCATGGCGGGTGCCTCTTTCTTTCGTCTACTTTTTCGCGGCCGCTTCGCGGCAGCGCTGCACATTGGCATCGAAGCGCGAGGCCAGCCCCGGTTCGCACTCGTCGGAAGGCGTGAGCCTGCACATGCCGACGACCACGTAATCCATCACCGCCGACGTGCACATCGGGTAGGCCGCGAGATCGGGATTGGCCTTGACCTTGAAGCCCCAGCGTTCCGAAAACTGCACCGTGCGGATCATCGCGCCATGGAAGAAGCTGCGGTCCCTCGCGGCGATGGCGGCTTCCATGCGAGGCAGTTCCTCGTTCAAGTACCCGACCGAATCCATCGGAAAGCCTGACGGCTCCTGCTGCGCGGTGGCAAGGGACGCAGCCAGCACGAGGGGCAAGGCGGCAAGGGCGCGCAGAGCGGAGGTGAGCGCGGAACGTGGGGAAGTGCGGTGGAGATGCATGGCTTCGAATTCTGCAACGTTTTGAAGCACTTCTGAATGCGCGGCGATGCGCGGGCGCGACGCCCTACCTTCCCTTCTTTTGCTTGTCGTACTTGCGCCAATACTGGAATTCGTCCTCGTGCACTTCGAGGTCGACCTCCGAGATGCGCGATTGCAGGCGCTCCTGCACATCCGCCACGGCCTTGTTGTAGACGAGCGGGCCGACCTCTTCGAGGAAGAAGCCGAGCAGCGCGCCGGCCGCGATGTTGCCGATCGGCTCCTCCATGTTTTCGCGGAAGTAGCGCTCGATGGAGGTGATGGCCTGCTGGCGCGCTTCCTTCGGTATCTCGATGGTCATGTGGGCCCCGGGGAGTGAATCGATCGATTGTGCCGGGCGCGGGCCGGCGGCGAAGCCGCGCCGTTCGCTACCATGCGCGCACAACAACACCGGAGACAGACAGCATGAAGTTCCGCCCCGCCGCACTCGCGGCCCCCGCCCTGGCCGCCGCCCTTGCAGTGCTTGCCGGCTGCGCGAACATGACGCCCACCGTGCCGCAGCGCCAGCTGATGCTGGTCGCCAACGACGAGAAGCAGTCGTGGAACGACGCCGGTGTCGTGGCCCTCGGCCCGATGGGGCGCGACACGGTGCAGGTGCTCGACATCGGCACCGACCCGCTGGCGCCCAAGGTGCTCGGCACGCTGCAGCTGGACAACACCATCGCCGGGCCGCCGACCAACCTCGCGATCACGCCCGGCGAAACGCTGGCGCTGGTCGCCAACTCGCTCAACGTGATCGAGGAGAACGGCGCGCGCAGGCAGGTACCCGACAACCGCCTCTTCGTGATCGACCTGACCACCACGCCGCCCAGGCTGCTCGATACGCTGCAGGTCGGCAAGCAGCCCTCGGGCCTGTCGATCAACCGCGCGGGCAACCTCGCGCTGGTGGCCAACCGCGCCGACAACTCGGTGAGCGTGCTGCGCATCGCGGGCAAGAAGGTGACGCTGATCGACACCGTGGCCATGGGCGATTCGGTGGCGCACGTGCGCTTCACGCCCGATGGCAAGCGCGCGCTGGCTGCCAAGTTTCCGAGCCACAAGATCGCGCTGCTCGACGTGAACGGCGAGAAGGTCAGCTACAACAAGGTCGACCTCGCCGCCGGCCTGTGGCCCTACAACGTCGACGTGACGCCCGACGGCAAGCTCGCGCTCACGGCCGACAACGGCAACTCGGGCGCCTCCGACGGCCAGGTCGACACGGTGAGCGTGATCGACCTCGAAGCCGCGCCGCCACGCGTGGTCGACAAGGTGGTGGTGGGCGACGGCCCCGAAGGCCTCGCCGTGAGCCCGACCGGCAGGCATGCGGTGGCGGTGATCCTGCGCGGCAGCAACGCGTCGAAGAGCGCTTACTTCTACAACCGCAACGGCTCGGTGGTGCTGCTGAAGATCGACGGCAAGAAGGTCACGCGCGCCAATGAGGTGGAGGTGCGCGGCCTGCCCGAGGGCGCGGTGTGGAGCGCCGACGGCAAGTACCTCTACGTGGGCAACTTCATCGACCAGGACATCACGATCCTGCGGCTCGATGGCGACACGCTGGTGCCGACGGGCAAGTCGTTTCCGCTGCAGGGCCATCCGGCCGCGATGCGCGGGACAATGACGCACTGATCGATCCACACTCCCCCGCACGAAAAAGCCATGGCGCAACCCAAACGACAACTCCGCACGCTCGAGCGCGGCATCCTCTGCCTCGTGATCGGCGTCGCCGTTCTGCTGGGGCCGCGCTTCCTGCAGGGCACGCGCTGGTTCGAGATGGTGGCAGGGGCCTATCTGGTCGGCTGGTTCGCGGTGGTGCTGGGCGTGGCGTTGATCGCGGTCGAGCTGGTGAAGCGCGGCAAGCCGCGCCAGTAGCCAACAACCTGGCCTCTCAGGCCTTCTTGCCGCGCAGCTTGCCGACCAGTTCCACCACGGCCAGCACGATGGCGCCGGCCACGAGGCCCACGCCGGCGTTCACGCCCATCGAGCCCAGCGTGCCGAACACGCCGCCCGTGGCCGTGGCCCAGCCCTCGACCGCATGGCCCAGCGCCGGCAAGCCATGCACCAGGATGCCGCCGCCCACGAGGAACATCGCGGCCGTGCCGGCCACCGACAGCGCCTTCATGAGCCAAGGTGCCGCAGCCAGGATGCCGCGGCCCAGGGCGCGCGATGCGGCGCTGGCTCGCTGGCTCAGGTAGAGGCCCGCGTCGTCGAGCTTCACGATGCCGGCCACGAGGCCATAGACGCCGATGGTCATGATCAGCGCAATGCCGACCAGCACGGTCAACTGCGTCGTGAAAGGCTGGCCCTGCACGGTGCCCAGCGTGATGGCGATGATCTCGGCCGAGAGGATGAAGTCGGTGCGCACCGCGCCCTTGATCTTGTCCTTCTCCATCGCGACCACGTCGACCGAGGCGTCGGCCACGGCCTTCTCGTGGCGCTGGGTGTCGGCTTCGTGCTCCTTCTTGTGCAGAAACTTGTGCGCGAGCTTCTCGGTACCTTCGAAGCACAGGAACGCACCGCCCACCATCAGCAGCGGCGTTACCAGCCACGGCAGCCAGGTGCCGATGGCGAGCGCCGCGGGCACGAGGATGGCCTTGTTGACGAACGAGCCCTTGCACACGGCCCAGACCACCGGAATCTCGCGCTCGGCCTTGACGCCGGACACCTGCTGCGCATTGAGCGCAAGGTCGTCGCCCAGCACGCCGGCCGTTTTCTTGGCGGCGACCTTGGTGAGGATCGACACGTCGTCGAGAACGGTCGCGATGTCGTCGAGAAGCAGGAGCAGGCTGGTGGCCATGGGGCAAGATCAGGGCTGAAAAAGAAGCGGCGAGCTTATCCGCAGCCGGTATCCGGCCCCTGCAATAACCGTACGCGGGCGCCCTGAACGGGAGCCGGCATGCGAGCTTGCCGGCGAATCAGAGAGCGCCGAGCGCAATGGCCAGCATCGCGGCCAGCGACACGCCGAACAGCGCCAGGCCCACGCGGCGGCGGCGGTGCGTAAGCATCCACAGCGCCACGCCCGAGATCGACAGGAAGATCAGGCTGCCGGCCAGCGTGTCGACCAGCAGGATCCACGGCAGCGGCATGCTGCCGCCCTTGTGCATGTTGGTAAGCGTGGCAACGAAACCATTGTGCGTAGTGGCGACGCCGACCGAGCGGTTGCCCTGCCAGTACTCGGCCTGCACGATCTCGTTGGGGCCGCCGAAGTTGAACACCCAGTGGGCCGGCTGCATGAGCGCCGGGGCGCTCTTGTCGCCCGTGTCACTCTTGTCGGCCCAGGCGACGGGCTTGGCCGGTTCGATGCGCGAGGAGCTGGGCGGGCCGCTCATGTGCAGCGCCCCCTGCAGCCACAGGCTCATCGCCTCGGGCGTTGCCGGCACCGGATCGGGCAGCGCCAGCTGGGCGCGCGTGCGCTCCTGGGCCTGCGGCAGCTTCAGCACGTTGCGGTGGTTGAGCCAGATGCCGCTGAAACCGAACAGCAGCCCCAGCACCGCGCCCCACAGGCCGAACCAGCCATGGGTGCGGCGAATCCATTGCACGGCGGCGGTGCGGCGCTGGTGCGATCGCACGCGCGCGGCGTGGCCGAGGGTGCTGCCGCCGGCGTCCATGTCAGGAAACGTCGCGCTTGAGGCGGATTTCCTCGACGCGCACGGTGCCCAGGGCGGTGGTCTTGGCGGTCTTCATCTCGCGCTTGAAGCCGGCGAGTTCGTGGAAGCGCATGGCGCGATCGTTGCGGATCGGCACCCAGATGGTGACCGTCGTGCAGCCCTCTTCTTCCAGGCCTTCGCGCGCGGCGTCCCAGAGGGCCACGCCCACGCCCTTGCCCCAATGCTCGGGCTTGACGTAGATCGCCCAGATCTCGCCGGTGGTGGGCGGCGTCTTGGGGTCGCGCGAGCGGTCGAAGCCGACGAAGCCGACGATCTGGCCGTCGAGCGTGGCCACGTGCACCTGGGGTTCGCTGAATTCGATGGCTTCGCGCCACTTGGCTTCGCGCGAGGCCGGGGCCAGCATGCGCAGCTCTTCTTCGGGGAGGATGCCTTCGTAGGCGGCCTTGGCGGACAGGGCGTGGACCTCGGCAACGGCCTTGGCGTCGCGCATGGTGGCGGGGCGAACTTCGTAATCTGACATGAATGCGGGAAATCGGATGGAACCGCGTATTGTCGCCGCACCGCTAAACTGCCTGCTGTATCCGTCGCAACAACAGGAGAATTCGACATGGCCAAGGGTCAGCAACGCAGCACCAAGGAAGCGAAGAAACCGAAGAAGGACACTTCGCCACCCAAGCCTGTGGGCACCGGCGGCATCGAGCCCGTGCGCACGATCACCACCGCCGTGATCCCCCGCGGCAAGCTCAAGAACAAGTGACCGGTCAAGCGCCAGCCCCCGCGGCCAAAAAGGCCCAGCCACGCAACCCGTTGCACGGGCTGACGCTGGAAGCCATCGTCACGGCGCTGGTCGACTACTACGGATGGGAGCACCTGAGCGAACTCGTACCCATCCGTTGCTTCACGCTCGACCCGAGCGTGAGTTCCAGCCTCAAGTTCCTGCGCAAGACGCCGTGGGCGCGCGAGAAGGTCGAGAGCCTGTACCTCTTCATGCTGCGCGAGCAACGCCGCGAGCAGCAGCAACAGGAACCGCCGCCGCAACCATGAAGGTCCGACTCGAGCCCTCGGGCCTCGACTTCGAGACCGACGCCGCCACCACGCTCCTGAAGGCCGCCGAAGAAGCCGGCATCGAACTGCCGAGCTCGTGCCGCAACGGCACCTGCCGCACCTGCATCTGCCGGCGGCTGTCCGGCGAAACCCGCCACACCATCGAATGGCCCGGCCTGAGCGCCGAGGAAAAGGCCGAGGGCTGGATCCTGCCTTGCGTGGCACAGGCGCTGGGCGACCTGACGCTCGACGTGCCCGGCGCTCGCGCCCTGTTCGCGGATTAGGCCGGGGGAGGCCTGGCGGAAGGCGCCGCCACCACCAGCCGGTCCCGCTGCGCCAGCGACGGGAACAGCTTGAACCACGTCAGCGCGACCAGCATCGTCCCCACGCCGCCCACCACCACCGAGCCGACCGGTCCGAGCAGCGCCGCCGTGGCGCCCGATTCGAACTCGCCGAGCTGGTTGCTCGCGCCGATGAAGATCGAGTTGACCGCGCTCACCCGCCCGCGCATGGCGTCGGGCGTCTCGAGCTGCACCAGCGTCTGGCGGATCACCACGTTGACCATGTCGGCGCCGCCCGAGACCGCCAGCGCGATCAGCGAGACGACGAAGCTCTTCGAAATACCGAACACCACCATGCACACCCCGAAGAGCCCCACGGCCAGCAGCAGCGTGCGCCCCACGTTGCGCTCGACCGGCCGGCGCGTGAGCGCGATGGACATCACCAGCGCGCCCACCGCCGGCGCGCTGCGCAGCAGGCCGAGCCCCCAGGGCCCCGTGTGCAGGATGTCCTTGGCGTAGATCGGCAGCAGCGCCACCGCACCGCCCAGCAGCACCGCGAACAGGTCGAGCGAGACTGCGCCGAGCACGGGCTTGCGCTTCCAGATGAAATCGACGCCCGCGAACACGGTGGCCAGCGTGACCGGTTCGCGCGCGGCCGGCGTGTAGGCATAGCGCAGCCGCAGAACCAGCGCGCAGGCGACCGCAAAGAACGCCACGCTGGCGCCGTAGACCACCGCCATGCCTGCCACGAACAGCAGGCCGCCGAGGGCCGGCCCGCCGATGATCGCGCCCTGCATGCCGGCCGAGCTGAAGGCCATCGCGCGCGACAGCATGGCGGGCGGTACCAGCAGCGGCGTCAGCGCCTGCTGTGCCGGCATCTGGAAGGCGCGCACCGCGCCCAGCACCAGCGACAGCCCCAGCAGCAGGCCGCGCGTGTCGTGCTTCTCCAGCACCGCCAGCAGCAGCGCCAGCGCCACCAGTCCCTGCACCGCGAAGCAGGCCGCCACGATGCGCCCGCGATGGTGGCGGTCGACGACATGGCCGGCCAGCAGCGCCAGCAGCAGCGCGGGAACGAACTGGTAGAGGCCCACGAGGCCCAGGTCCCAGGCGCTGCCGGTGAGCTCGTACATATGCCAGCCGATGGCCACCAGCAGCATCTGCGAGGCGGCGGTGCCGAACAGCCGCGCCGTCCACATCTGCATGAACGGACGCTCGCGCGTCAGGTCGGAAAAGCCGGGAGAAGAAACCGCGGCGCCCGAGGGAATGGCTGCGGCGTCGGGGGAAGAAGCGGAAACAGGGGCGGGGCCGGACATTCGTTCGAGGATAGCCGAGGCTTCATGAGCGCGGCATGAGAGGGCCAAAACGGGCCTGCAACGGGCTCTCTACACTCGGCGGCATCCATGACCGCGCCGCCGCTCCTGCACCCCCTCCACGAAGACCCCTACCTGCTGGTGTTCGACAAGCCCGCCGGCCTGCTCTGCGTGCCCGGCCGCGGCGAGGACAAGCAGGATTGCCTGAGCGCGCGCGCAATGCGGCAGTGGCCCGACGCGCTGATCGTGCATCGCCTCGACATGGGCACGAGCGGGCTGGTGGTGATGGCACGCGGCATCCCCATGCAGCGCGCGCTGAGCGCGGCCTTTGCCGAGCGGCGGGTGCACAAGCGCTATGAAGCCGTCGTCGACGGCGCGATGCCGGTGCGGGAAGACTGGTCGCTGATCGACGCGCCGCTGATGGCCGACTGGCCGCGCCGGCCACTGCAGAAGATCGATCCTGCGGGCAAGCCCAGCGTCACGCGGTGGAAGGCGGTGTCACTGCTACCCGGCGAGCCCGCCGCGACCCACGTGCTGCTGGAGCCGCTGACGGGCCGCTCGCATCAGCTGCGCGTGCACCTGCTGTCGATCGGCCATCCGATCCTCGGTGATGCGCTGTACGGCGATGCAGCCCTGCAGGCGCGTGCGCCGCGCCTGTTGCTGCACGCGAGCGAGTTGGGATTCGTGCACCCGGTGACGCAGCAAGACCTTTGCTTCAATCGGCCGCCCGATTTCATCGTCTCCTGAGCAATCAGCCGCCCTTGACGACCAGCACGGGCATGTTGGCGTCCTGCAGCACGCGCTGCGTCACGCTGCCCAGCAGCAGTTTCTCGATGCCGCTGCGGCCGTGCGAACCCATCACGATCAGGTCGGCCGCGATGGCGATGGCCGTATCGACGATGCCTTCGTGCACCACGTGGCCGTCGATCACGCGCTGGTCGCTGTGCAGGCCTTCGGCCGCCAGGGCAGCCACGCCGCGCGCGAGCGCCGCATTGGCACTGGCCGTGGCTGCTGCGAGGTATTCGTTCTGGCCGAGCGCGTAGTCCGCGCCCACGCCGATGAAGGGATAGTTGTCGATCACGTGAATCAACGTGATGCGGCTACCGAAAGCCAGCGCGAGACCGCTGGCCTTGCTGACGGCGAGCATGGAAGTTTCGGAGCCGTCGATCGGAACCAGGATGTGATTGAACATGGCGGGACCTCGCTTTCGTCGCAGACAGACACGACTCACCGTCGAGCCGGACCCCGAATTTAACCCCGATGCCGGAGGGAACCTGTAGGACTCAAGGCAGCGACGGGAAACGGGGCGTCAATCCCCCTGGAAACCCTTGGCCCGGCAAGTGATCACGAGCGTGTCGCGCCAGCCTTCGCCGCCCTCCTCGAGCGGCTGGATCGGCGTCGATTCATGGATCACACGCGCGTCGTCGAGCAGCAGCAGGGTCCACGGTTCGGTCATGGTGAAGCGCTCGCCGCGGCGGCCATTGGCCTCGAACACGCGCGTCTCGCCGCCCTTGATGCCGTGCCTGCCGACGAGTGCCACGGCCACGAGATCGACCCCATCACGGTGCGCACCTTCGGGCGTCGGCCGGCCGATGCCGCCGGCGGTGTCGATGCGGAACTGGTGCGCTTCCACGTACCAGCGCTGCTGTGTCGTGCCACGCATGTCGCTGCAGGCCTTGCCGAGCTGCCGCAGCAGCCGCTGCCACACGGGTTGTGCCACGGTGGCATCGAGCATCGGCGCAAACCAGCGCTGCATGCCGCCGTGCAGCGCGTTGTATTCGACCGGCTGCCAGTGCGCGCGGTGCGGCACCTGCGTGAGCGTGGCGTGGTCGTCGGCTTCGATGGTGAAACAGGCGTGGCGCCGAGTGCGGTAGCGGCCACCGTCCTTCAGGTAGTCGTCGGGCGGGAGGCCGTCCCAGTCGGCGTGCAGTGCATCGAGCTGCGCGATCGGTGCGCCAAGCCATTCGCCCACACCCTGCGGACTGAGTACCGCATAGCCTTGCTCGCGCAGTGCGGCGGGCAGCTCGGCCGGGGCGATGAACGGCGGAGTGAAGGCGGCCGTGGTCACTGCGCGCTGACCTTCACGTCCTTCCAGAACGCGACGCGGTCGCGGATCTCTTCGGCTTCGGGCTTGGGGTCGGCGTAGTACCAGGCGGCGTCGGTGTGGAGCTCGCCGTTGACCAGCAGCGAGTAGTAGCTGGCCGAGCCCTTCCAGGGGCAGGTGGTCTTGTGGTTGCTGAAGGTGACGTAGTCGCGGTTGAGTGCGCTCATCGGGAAATAGTGATTGCCTTCGACGATCACGGTGTCGTCGCTTTCGGCGATGGTGACGCCGTTCCAGGTTGCTTTCATGGTCTTGGCTCCAGGGGGAGGGTTGCGGGGCGCTGGCCGTTGCGCTGCCGCACGGGGCCGGGGTATTGTGCCGTTTGCTTGGCACCGTCGCTTTCTTCGTGGCTGTATGTGCCCTGTTGGGGTGTTTGTTTTTCGGGGCCGGGCGGAACTCCCGGCCCCGGACCCCAACCCTAGGCAACCAGCCAGTGAACGCTAAAAAGCTTCTCCGGATCCGTCCAAACAGCCCCAGGTCGAAACCCAGCCCGAACAGCCAGGGCACGAAGCCCTTCAACAGTGAACTTGTGCGAGTACTCCGTATGAATGGTCTCGCCCTCCTCGAACCCGAACGTCTCCCCATTCAGCGAAACGCTCTGAGCCGACCGGCTCACAAGATGCATCTCGATCCTCTGCCGAGGCGCGTTATAGAACGCCGCATGCGCAAACCCGTCAAGATCGAAGTCCGCATCGAGCTCGGCATTGGCGCGCCGCAGGAGATTCAGATTGAAGTCCGCAGTCACCCCTTGCGCATCGTTGTAAGCCGCATGCAGCCGCCCCGGATCCTTCACCAGGTCCACGCCAATCAAGAGCCCTCCGCCACGCAACATCCGGGCAGCCAGTTGCAGGAAGGCCAGCGCCTCTTCAGGCTCGAAATTCCCGATCGTCGACCCCGGGAAAAAACCGACGCGCCGCCCGGCACCCGCCACGGGCGCGGGCAGCACCAAGGGCATCGTGTAGTCAGCGGCAATGGGCTGCACCACCAGCTCCGGATAGTCGGCCTTCAGCCGCTGCGCAGCAGCCTCCAGATGCTCGCCGGAAATATCGATGGGCAGATAGCGCTTGGGCGAGTCGAGCGCATCGAGCAGCAGCCGCACCTTCGTCAACGACCCCGCACCGAACTCCACGATCTCCGCATTCGGCCCGATCTGCCCGGCGATCTCCCCCGCGCACTCGCCAAGAATGCGCAGCTCGGTGCGGGTCGGGTAGTACTCGGGCAGTTCGCAGATCCGGTCGAACAGCCGCGAACCCGCCGCGTCGTAAAAAAACTTCGGCGAAATGCGGCGTGGCGACCGCGCGAGCCCGGCCTGCATCTCGCGTCCGAACTCGGACAACGGCGCGGCGGCTGCGGGCGCAGACGAAGCGCGCGGCTTCGCGGCAGGCACGAACGACAGCGATGAGGAAGAGGAAGTTGGATTGCGCATGATCAAAGGTCTTTCGCGAGCCGCAGCCCCGAGAACTGCCAGCGCGCCGCCGGCGGAAAGAAGTTGCGGTAGCTGGGCCGCGTGTGCCCCGCCGGCGTGGCCACGCTGCCACCGCGCAACACCAGTTGCCCCACCATGAACTTGCCGTTGTATTCGGCAGCGATGCCGGGCATCGGCCGGAAGCCGGGGTACGGGTCGTACGAGGAACGCGTCCACTGCCAGACATGACCGGCCATCTGCGCGATGCCGGGCGCATCGAACGCGGCCTCCCATTCGAATTCGGTCGGCAGCCGCGCGCCGGCCCATTCGGCATACGCGGCGGCTTCATAGAAACTGAGCTGCGAGACGGGTGCATCGGCCTCCATCGGCCGCACACCATGCAGGCCGAACACATGCCAGCCCGCAGCACCCTGCGGCTGCGAACCGAAGCCCAGCCGCGGATCGTCGGACGCGAGCCAGTACGCCGGATGCCGCCACCCGTTCGCCTGCACGGCGGCCCAGCCGTCGGACAGCCAGAGCTCGGGCCGGTGGTAACCGCCATCCGCGATGAACTGCGCGTAGTCGCCGCAGTTCACCAGCCGGTCGGCAATCGCATAGGGCTGCAGCAGGGCCTTGTGGCGCGGCGTCTCGTTGTCGAATGAAAAGCCCTGCCCCGCATGCCCCACCTCGGCCACGCCACCGGGCTGCGCGAGCCAGTGCGCAGCCGGCGGTACCGCGGCCAGCCGCAGCGCAGGCCCGCCGGCCGGCTTGTAGGCCGGCAGCAGCGGATTGCATGACAGCGCGTGCAGGATGTCGGTGAGCAGCAGTTCCTGGTGCTGCTGCTCGTGGTTCAGCCCGAGCGTGACGATGGGCTCGACGGTGGCCCAGTCGAGCCCGCCCTCTTCCAGCAGCGCGACCACCGCCTCGTCCACGTGCCGGCGATAGGCATGCACCTCGCCCACCGACGGCCGCGTCAGCAGGCCCCGCTGCGGGCGCGGGTGGCGCGGCCCCAGCGCCTCGTAGTACGAGTTGAAGAGATAGTGAAAGCGCACATCGAAAGGCTGGTAGCCCGCCGCATGCAGCTGCAGCAGCACGGTCTCGAAGAACCACGTGGTGTGCGCGAGGTGCCACTTGGTCGGACTCGCGTCGGGCATGGACTGGATGCACTGGTCTTCGGCGGAAAGCGGGGCGGCAAGCGCCAGGCTCGCTGCACGCACCTCGCGAAACCTGTCGCGCAGTGCGCTCGCCGCCTGTGTGATCGGCCGGGAAAGCGTCATGGAATCTCCAGTCGGGTCAGCCGCAAGTTGTAGCCCATCCGGGCCGCGGCGGCGCGTAGGACAAAACGCCGCCGGCCCGCCGCGAGCACATCGGCAAAAAGGGCAGCCACTGTGGCACAAGATGGAAGCACGTGCAGGGCGGCTGCGTATCATTCGCCGCATGCAAACGACCAACCCCTCGGGCAGGCCCCAAGTCGTCATCGTCGGCTGCGGCTTCGGCGGGCTCGAAGCCGCGCGCAAGCTGCAAAACGCCGACGTGGACGTGACGGTGATCGACAAGACCAACCACCACCTGTTCCAGCCGCTGCTGTACCAGGTGGCGACCGCGGGGCTGGCGGCGCCGTCGATCGCGGCGCCGGTGCGCGCGCTGTTCCGCAAGCAGCCGAACATCACGACGCTGCTCGGCGAAGTGGCCGGCATCGACCCGGCGACGCGGTCCGTGCACCTGGCCAACGGCGACCGGGTGCCGTACGACCACCTGATCGTCGCGGCGGGCGCCACGCACAGCTACTTCGGGCACGACGAATGGGCGCCCGTGGCGCCGGGGCTGAAGACGCTGGCCGATGCCTTCGAGATCCGCCGCCGCGTTCTGCTGTCGTTCGAAAGCGCCGAAATCACGGCCGACCTGGAACACCGCCGAGCCCTGCTCACCTTCGTGGTGATCGGCGCGGGCCCCACGGGCGTCGAGATGGCCGGCACTCTGGCCGAGATCGCCAAGCACACGCTGTCGGGCGAGTTCCGCCACATCGACCCCGGCAGTGCCCAGGTGCTGCTGGTCGAAGGCGGTCCGCGCGTGCTGCAGGCCATGCCCGAATCGCTGAGCCGGAAGGCGCTCGAACAGCTGGAGAAGCTGGGTGTCGAAGTGCGGCTCAATGCGCGCGTGACCTCCATCGACGCCACCGGGCTCGAAGTGCAGACCGGCGGCGGCGCGGACGGCGCGCCCGTCGAGAGCTACCGGATCGATAGCAGCTGCGTGGTGTGGGCGGCCGGCGTGGCAGCATCGCCGCTGGGCCGCATGCTGGGCACGGCCACCGGCGTCGAGTGCGACCGCGCGGGCCGCATCAAGGTCGAGCCCGACCTGAGCCTGGCGGGCCGTCCCGAGATCAGCGTGGTCGGCGACCTCGCGGCCGCCATGAGCCACGCGCCCGGCAAGCCGCCCAAGCCGGTGCCCGGGGTGTCGCCCGGCGCCAAGCAGATGGGCCGTGCAGCCGCCGCCAACATCCTGCGCCGCATCGCGGGCCAGCCGACGGTGCCGTTCCGCTATGCCGACTACGGCAACCTCGCCACCATCGGCCGCAACTCGGCCGTGGTCGACCTGGGCACGCCCTTCGGCCCGCTGCGCTTCAGCGGCCGGCTCGCGTGGCTGTTCTGGCTGTTCGCGCACGCGTACTTCCTGATCGGCTTTCGCAATCGCATCGTCGTGATGATGGATTGGGCCGGCGCCTACTGGAGTTTCCAGCGCAACGCGCGCGTGGTGGCGGAAGTGCAAGGCAAGAGCGAATCCTGAGCGATGCCCTCCTCGCCAGCGGCCTCAGGCTCCGATCACACCGCCGTCAGAAGAAGCTGCCCCAGTGCGGCTGCTCGTCGCGCTGCTGCCTGCGCCATTCCCAGGGCGGGGTGGGCTTCGAGTCGGCCCACAGGCCCAGGCGCCGGGCGCGCGCGCTGTCCTGCAGCCTGAACAGCCCGCCGCCGCGCCGGGTGGCCAGGTGGTTGTAGTCGTACACCCAGGCCCAGCCTTCGGCCACCATGCGGCTGCCGGCGTCCTCGCCGTTGCAGCTCACGTCGGCCACCGTGCGGCCGTAGCGGTCGGTGTCGATCTCGGTGATGAGCGCCTGCTCCCGAAAGCAGATGTTGCTCAGCGCCTGCCTGCTGCGCTGGCCGTAGGGCTGGGCTTTCTCGGGCGCGTCGATGGCGGCGATGCGCACCTTCACGCGCTCGTAGGCGCCGATACGGCCGCAGCGGGCGGTGAGCGTGTCGCCGTCGCTGATGCCGACGACGAGGCAGGTGCGCGGAGCGGCCTGGGTGAGAAGAGGAAAGGCAAGAAGAACGATGGGCAGCGCGCGAAAGTGCATGGAAGAGCCGGATGTGGGCAGAATGGCCGGACCGATCGAGGCTAAGTGATCCGTGCGCAGGGAGGGGTCGGGACACAGATTTTTTCTTTCTTCTGAACCGCGCTTCGAAGGAGACCCCTCACATGCAGGAACCCACCCGGGACGACTGGTTTTTCGCGGCGAACGACGCGTGGGACGCCGGCGCGCACAAGAAGGCGCTGTCGCTGTTTCTCAAGGCGGCGGCCGCGGGCGAGGCCCACGCGCTCAACAGCGTCGGCTACTTCCTCGACCACGGCATCGGCGTGAAGCAGGACAGCGCCGCTGCGCGCGACTGGTACCGCAAGGCCGCCAGGGCCGGCGATGTCGCGGGCTGCGCCAATCTCGCCATCTGCTATCGCGACGAAGGCAACTTCCGCTGGGCCCGCTTCTGGTTCGAGCGCGCCTATGCGCAAGGCGACGGCGACGCGGCGCTGGAACTGGGCCGGCTCTTTCTCTGGGAAGGACCGAACCAGAATCACCGCAAGGTGGTCGACTACCTGACGAAGGCGATGGCCTCCTCGTATGTCAGCGTGGACGGGAAGAAGGAAGCCGGCAGGCTGCTGAAGTCGCTGGGCCGGAAGTAGGAAAGGCAAGGACGCCCGGGCCAGTTGGCTGGCGCGATCTTACCCATGCCAAATCGACGCGAAAAAGAGCATCATCGTCACTGACGAACCCACGGTGCAGACTGTTCGCGAGGCAGAGCATGACATGGTTCAAGAAGCTTTTCTGGGTCGGCGCCGGGGTCGCCGTGGGGGGCACGCTTGCCGTATTCGCGGTAGACGAACTGAAGACTTCCCGGCTGCAATCGGCCCTGTGGCGCGACCTCGGCAACGGTGCCAGCTTCAGCGTCGACGCCGGTGCCAGCGATGCCATCCGCTTTCCCCACACCGGACCTTACGACGAGCGGCTGGGCTATCACGATCTTCCCGACTTCATCCAGCGCCTGGACTCCCAGGGCTACGCCATCACCCGCCAGGCCCGCCTGTCGCCTCGGCTGATCGAACTGCAGGAGCGCGGGCTCTTCATCCCGTACCGCGAGAAGAACCAGGCCGGCCTGGCCGTGCGCGACTGCCGCAATGCGGCACTGCTGCACACGCGCGTGCCCCAGCGCGCATACGAGCGCTTCGAGGACGTGCCGCCGCTGCTGGTGAGCGCCCTGCTGTTCGTCGAAGACCGCCACCTGCTGGACGCGGAGCCGGCGCAGCGCAACCCCGCGATCGATCCGGAACGCTTCGCGAAGGCCGCGCTCGAGCAGGCGCTGCGGGCGGTCAGCCTGAGCCATACGGCGACGGGCGGCAGCACGCTGGCGACCCAGATCGAGAAGTACCGCCACTCGCCGCAAGGCCGCACCGGGTCGGTCCGCGACAAGCTGCGCCAGATGGCATCGGCCTCGCTGCGTGCCTACCAGGACGGTGAGGACACGCAGGCGCGGCGCCGCCAGATCGTCGTCGACTACCTCGACACGGTGCCGCTGGCCGCACGCCCGGGCATGGGCGAGGTGCACGGCCTGGGCGACGGCCTGTGGGCCTGGTATGGACGCGACTTCGGCGAAGTGAACCGCCTGCTCGCCGACAACGCCGAGGGGACGGCGCTCACCGACGAAGCGCTGCGGCAGCAGGCCGAGGCCTTCAAGCAGGCACTGTCGCTGATGATCGCGCAGCGCCGACCGTCGCAGCACCTGCTCGGCGACGGCACAGGCCTTGGCCGGCTGACCGACAGCTACCTGCGGCTGATGGCCGAGGCAGGCCTGATTTCGCCCGAGCTGCGCGATGCGGCCCTGCCACTGCCCCTGCGGCTGCGGCCCGAACTGCCGCCAACGCCCCGGCCGGACTTCGTGCGGCGCAAGGCCGCGACTGCACTGCGCACCCACATCTCCACGCTGCTCGGCGTGCCGCGCGCCTACGACCTGGAGCGACTGGACCTCGAGGCCGAGACCAGCCTGGACGGCGAGGCGCAGGCGATGGTGGCGCGGGTGCTGGCCGGCCTGCGGACGCCCGCCGCGGCCAAGGCTGCGGGATTGTTCGGCTTCCACCTGCTCGATCCGGGTGCGGACCCGGGCCCGCTGGTCTACAGCTTCACGCTGTTCGAGCGGGGCGCGCAGGAGAACCTGCTGCGCGTTCAGGCCGACAACATCGACCAGCCCTTCGATGTGAACCAGGGCGCGCGGCTGGACCTCGGCTCGACCGCCAAGCTGCGCACCCTGGTGAGCTACCTGGAGCTCGTGGCCGAGTTGCACGCCCGCTGGGCCGACCTCTCCCCTGCCCAGCTCTCGGCGCTGGAGAACAATCCGCGCGACCCGCTGGGCGCGTGGGCGCGGCAGTACCTCCTGCGCGCCAAGGATCGCCGCCTCGCGCCGATGCTCGAGGCGGCCATGGAGCGGAAGTACTCGGCCAACCCCGGGGAGGCCTTCTTCACCGGCGGCGGCCTGCATCAGTTCGCGAACTTCGAGCGCTCGAGCGACAGCGAAACGATGACGGTGCGCGAGGGCTTCAAGCATTCGGTCAACCTGGTGTTCATCCGCCTGATGCGCGACCTGGTGCGCCACCACATGTTCGGCGGCGCGTCGGACGCCGAGCGCCTGCTGAACGACCCTGCCGACCCGCGCCGGCGCGAGTTGCTCGCGCGCTTTGCCGATCGCGAAGGCTCGGCCTTCCTCGTCCGCTTCTATCGCAAGTACCAGCACCGGTCGGCTGCGGAGGCCGAAGCCCTGCTGCTGCAGGGCCTGAGGCCATCGGCGCCGCGCCTGGCGAGCGTGCTGTTCACGATCGAGCCCGAGGCCAGCGACGCGCGGCTCGACGAGCTTCTCGTGCAGCGGCTGGGCCGCGGCGCCGGCTCGCCGCGCGCATTGCGGGCGCTGCGCAGTACCTACGCCGGCTTGTCGCTCGCCGATCGCGGCTACGTCGCGCGCGTGCATCCGCTGGAGCTCTGGCTTGTCGGTTTCCTGCAGCGCCAACCCGGCGCCTCGCTGACCCAGGTGCTGGAGGCGAGCGCGCGCGAACGCCAGGAAACCTACGCCTGGCTCTTCAAGACGCGCCACAAGAGCGCGCAGGACAAGCGCCTGCGCGAGCTGATCGAGCTCGACGCCTTCGCGCAGGTTCATCGCTCGTGGCAGCGCCTGGGCTACCCCTTCGCATCGCTGACGCCGTCCTACGCGAGCGCGATCGGCGCGTCGGGCGACCGGCCGGCTGCCCTGGCGGAACTGATGGGCATCCTCGTCAACGACGGTGTACGGCTGCCGACGCAACGAATCGGTGCACTGCACTTCGGGCGCGACACGCCCTACGAGACACGGCTGGAACCGCGCAACGCGAGCGCCGAACGGCTGCTGCCCGCGGAGGTGGTCGCGACGGTACGGCGCGCGCTGGTCGAGGTGGTGAACGACGGCACGGCACGGCGCCTGAAGGGCTCGCTCGTGGACACGCATGGCCGCGCGATCGAGATCGGTGGCAAGACCGGCACCGGAGACCATCGCTACGAGAAGACCGACCGGAACGGACGGGTGATCTCGGAGCGCAAGATCGATCGATCGGCCACCTTCGTGTTCATGATCGGAGACCGCTACTTCGGCACCATCATGGCTTATGTGCACGAGCCCTATGCCGCTCGCTATCGGTTCACGAGCGCGCTGCCGACTCAGTTGCTGAAGTCGCTGGGGCCGCAGCTACTGCCTGTGCTCCAGCGCAACGGGTGCGGGGGAGATCGATAAGACCGACGCGGCATCTATCTCCGCCCTGATGCTTTCCTCACTGCTTGCCGACGATGGCAAATAGCGCGGCCCGGGTTGTGGGATCAGCCATGTACTTGGCGTAGAGCGGCGACATTCTCCGGATGTATGAAGAAAAGTCCTGCACGTTGGAAAACTGGGCGCCTTCTTTCGTCACGGCAGCACGTGCGGAGACGACTCGTTTCTCCCAGAGCTCCCGCATCAGGTTCGCCGATTTTTTCCCGGCCTTCTGGAACACCGCTTTTTCGTCCGCACTGAGCCGGTTCCACAGTTTGGTGGAGACGACCAATGCTTCGGGAGAAATCATGTGGCTGTCCAGCAATGTGTATTTGGCCGCCTTGTAGTGTCCGGTGGCTTCGTAGGAGACCATGTTGCCTTCGGCGCAATCGATCGTTCCCTTCTGAAACCCATCGAGCACGTCCTTGTAGGGCACCACCACCGGAATGGCGCCCAGCAGCTTGACCATCTCGATGTAGACCTCGGACTGTTGCACCCGAACTTTCTGGCCAACAAGATCTTCTCGCGTGGTCAATGGTTTGTTGGCGCAATAGAACGACCGAGCGCCCCCGTCATACCAGCCGAGCACCACGTAGCCCGAAGCCTGCAGTGTCTGCGCCAGTCGCGCCCCTATTTCGCCATCCAGGTAGCGAAACATGTGGGCCGAGTCCGTGAACAGGAACGGGAGATTGAATGCCTTGAGTTCCGGCGCCGCTTCGGACAGTGGCGCCGAATTGAACTCGGCGACATCGATCTCGCCGGCCTTGAGCATCGCTACAGCCTTGCCCTGGTCTCCCAGAACAGCGTTGGAAAACAGCTCGATCTTGTATTTCCCCTTGGTTGCCGCATCCACTTCCTGAATGAAGCTTTTCATCGCCTCCGTCACCGGGTAGCCATCGGGGTGGGTGTTCCAGGCTCGCAACGATGTTTGAGCGTTGGCGGCAACGCCCCCCAAACAGAGAGCCGAGAGGACAAGACTGCAAAGCCGAGAGGAGCGCATAGATAACTTTTTTACAACGAATGTGTTGCAAAGAATAACGGAGAGGATCTTCTGAATCCTGACCATCGAAGTCAGCTTGCGCCCTGCTTTTGAATATGTTTGTACTCATTGCAGTGCAGCTTCAAATAGGGTAGTGCCTGTGAAGCCAGCAATTTCCCCGGCCGATCATGCGATGAAGCGCAAGCACGGCCGCGGGCTCGATCTCGATCGAGAGAAGACAATTTGCCTATGCGCCCTCCACCTCCTGCAGCAGCCGCCACATCACCTTGCCGCTGCCGCTCTTGGGCAGCGCATCGACGAACTGCACCTTGCGCGGGATCTTGTAGACCGCCATGTTCTCGCGGCACCAGTCGATGATCTCCTGCTCGGTGGTGTCCTTGTGCGTGGCGCGCAGCACCACCACGGCCTTGACCGACTCGCCGCGGTAGGCGTCCTTGGTCGAGATGACGCAGGCCTCCTGGATCGCCGGGTGGCGGAACATCAGCAGCTCGACCTCGGCCGGCCACACCTTGAAGCCACTCGCGTTGATCATGCGCTTCAAGCGGTCGGTGATGAAGAAGTAGCCGTCCTCGTCCATACGGCCCATGTCGCCCGAGCGGAAGAAGCGCTTGCCCTCGAACTCGACGAAGGCGGCGGCCGTGGCGTCGGGGCGCTTCCAGTAGCCCTGGAACACCTCGGGGCCATGGATGATGATCTCGCCCGATTCGCCGATCGGCATTTCGGCCAGCGTGTCAGGGTCGACCACGCGCGCGTCGGTACTCATGAACGGGATGCCCAGGCACTGCTGCTTGGGATGGTCCGACGGGTTGGTGTGCGACGGCGCGGCGGTCTCGGTAAGGCCGTAGCCCTCCTGGTACTTCAGGCCGTACTGCTCGAGCAGGCGCTGCGCCACGGCCTGCGGCATGGCCGCGCCGCCGCCGCCGATGTAGGTCATGCTCGACAGGTCGTAGCTCGCGAAGTTGGGGCTGGCCATGAGGTCGATGACCATGGTCGGGATGTTGGTCCAGGCCGTGACCTTCCAGCGCGAGATGAGCCGACCGGCCACGTCGCGGTCCCAGCGCGGCATGATGATCAGCGTGGCCGCCGCCAGAATCGCCGTGTGCATCATGCTCACCACGCCCGTGATGTGGAACATGGGCACCACGGCCAGCACCACCGTCTCGGAAGTCGACCCGCCCCACAGCTGCCCGGCCACCGCGTTGTGCATCAGGCTCGAATGGTGGTGCACGCAGCCCTTGGGCAGGCCGGTGGTGCCGCTGGTGTAGGGCAGCAGCGCCATGTCGTTGGCGCCCACCACGTGCTCGGGCGGCGGGTGGTTGGCTTCGAGCGTGTCGGTCCACGCGACGGTCTTGCCGCCGTCCAGCGCGGGCAGCGGGTGGCGGGTGGTGAGCCAGTCTTTCCAGGCGGGTGCCGGAGCGTCGTCGCCCGATGCGTCGGCGTCGAAGGCATCGGTGAACTGGGTCACGACCATGTGGTCGAGCCGCTGCTCCACGGGCAGCGCATTGCTGGCCTTGGCCAGCTCGCCCGCCAGGTCGCCGGTGATGATGGCCACCTTGGCGTCGGAGTCGGTGATGTAGTGCTTGAGCTCCTCGGCCCGGTTCATCGGGTTGACCGGCACCACGACGGCATTGGCGCGCAGGATCGCGAAATGCGCGATCACCAGTTGCGGGCAGTTCTGCATGTCGAGGATCACACGGTCGCCGCGCTTCACGCCCAGCGCATGCAGCGCGCCTGCCAGGCGCTCGGCCTGGGCGGCGAAGTCGCGGTAGGTGGTCACGCGGCCGAAGAACACGAGCGCGGGCTTGTCGGGGTAGCGTGCGGCCGAGGTGGCCAGGTTGTGCCAGAGCGAGGTGGCGGGGACGGTGATCGAGTGAGGGAGGCGTTTGGGCCAGAACTTGTAATGCGGGCGTTGTTGCATGGTGAGTACAGGCGGGGAAAAGAAAAAGCGACAGCCCGCCAGCCTAAGCCGCCACGGCCGCCGCTCCCATGGGGGAAGCCCCCCGGAGCGTCGCCTAGGCGACGCCCATTCTTCTGACGCCCCTCCCCCTTTCGAACCTGCGCACGCGCCGTACGACTACAGACAGCCGCCGGTTTCTGGGCGAACCTGCCGTTCCCTCCACACACCACCCAAGCGAAGGAACCGACATGCCAGCAGACAAGCACGCAAGCGTCCACTGGGAAGGCGCCGGCAAGACCGGCAAGGGCAAGGTCAGCACCGAGACCGGCGCCCTGAAAGACTACCCCTACGGCTTCGCGAGCCGCTTCGAGGACGACAAGCGCGGCACCAACCCCGAGGAGATCGTCGGCGCGGCGCATGCCGCCTGCCTCACGATGGCCTTCGCCTTCGCGCTCGAACGGGAAGGCCTGACCGCCACAAGCATCGACACCAAGGCCGCCGTGCGGCTGGCCAAGGACGGCGACGGCTTCAAGATCGACCGCATCCAGCTCGAGCTCGACGCGGCCGTGCCGAACCTCGAGGAAGCCAGGTTCCAGCAGATCGCGGCCGCCGCCAAGGCCGGCTGCCCGCTGTCGAAAGCGCTGGCGAGCGTGCCCGAAATCACGCTGAAGGCCACGCTGGCCGGCTGAGCGCGCTGACTATGATCGTCTCCTCACAAAAAGGAGACGGATCATGAACAACAAGACTGCCCGGATCGCGCTCGCGGTCCTTTCCCTTGCCATCGGCACCACGGCGATGGCCGCCTACCCCGACAAGCCGATCAAGGTCGTGATCGGCTTCCCGGCCGGCGGCCCGCTCGACCAGCATGCGCGCCTGCTCACCGACAGGCTGCAGGCCGTGCTCGGCCAGCCGCTGATCGTCGACTACAAGCCCGGCGCGGGCGGCTCGGTGGGCGCCGACGCGGTCGCCAAAAGCCCGGCCGACGGCTACACGCTCATGCTGGCCAACACCGGCGTGGCCGTGATCAACGGCGCGCTCTACAGCAAGCTGCCCTACAACACGCAGCGCGACTTCGTGCCCATCGCGCGCACCGCCATGCAGCCGCTGGCGCTGCTGGTCACGCCGAAGCTGCCGGTGCAGAACCTCAGGCAGTTCGTCGACTACGCCAGGGCGCGGCCCGGCCAGGTCAACTACGGTTCGGCCGGCAACGGCGGCATCAGCCACCTGGTGCCGGAGATGTTCAAGACCGCCACGGGCATCTTCATGGTGCACATCCCGTACCGCGGCAGCGCGCCCGCCTTTACCGACCTGATGGGCGGACAGGTGCAGTTCATGGCCGAGTCGATCCCGCAGGCAGCCAACTACCACAAGCAGGGCAAGGTGCGCGCGCTGGCCGTGACCAGCCGCGAGCGCAACCCCGCCCTGCCCGACGTGCCGACCGTGATCGAGTCGGGCTTCAAGGGCTTCGAGGTGGTGGGCTTCTATGGCTTCTTCGCGCCGAAGGACACGCCGAAAGACGTGGTCGCCAAGCTCGGCGAAGCGTTCAAACAGGTGCTGACCAGCCCCGAGGTGCGCGAACGCATGGTGAGCCAGGGCGCCGACCCGGCCTTCCTGGGCAGCGAGGAGTTCGCGCGCTTCCTGGCCGCCGAAACGCCGCGCTGGGAGAAAGCGGTGAAGGCCTCCGGCGCGCGGATGGATTGAACCGGAGCCCGCCGGCGCGTTCAGCTCGGCGTGGCCGCGTGCCGCTCCAGCTGCGCGCGGCTGAGCAGCTCGATGCCGCGGTAGCGCACGCGCAGCGTGCCATCTTCCTCCCACAGCTTCAGCTGCCGGTTCACGCTCTGGCGTGACACGCCGAGCATGAACGACAGGTCTTCCTGCGACACGCCCAGCATCGTGCCGCCGCCCTCGCCCGTGCCCTCGGCGCGTGCGTCCAGCGTGAGCAGGCGATGCGCGAGCCGCACCGGCAGCGGCATCAGGATCACGTCGTCGATCCACGCCAGCGCCTGGCGCAGCCGCAGGCACACCAGCCGGGTGAAGGCCATGTGCACGTCGGGATGTTCGGCCACCAGCCGGTGGAAATCGGCCGCCGCGACCACCGCCATCTCGGTGGTGTCGACCGCGCAGGTGTCGTAGACGCGCTCGCGTCCCACGAGCAAAGAGACCTCGCCGAACCAGTGGCCGGGTTCGAGCATCGCGATGACGGCCTCGCGCCCGCCCGGCGCCACCACGCTCACGCGCAGCGAGCCTGAAACCACGCCGAAGAGCGCATCGGGCGACGAGCCCTTGTGAAAGAGCGACTCGCCGCGCGCCAGCGTGCGCCGGTGCGCCACTTCGAGCAGGCGCCGCTGCACGTCTTCGGCCAGCCGCATGTCGCCGTTGTGCACCGGCGATGGCTGTGCGTCCGGCGCCGTGTCGGGAGATGAAGGGGGCGTGCGTGGCATCGCGGGTTTGTCCGTAGCGGCGATTGCCAACACCGGACAGTCTTGTTTCAAGGGCGTGCCGATAGTACGCAGCGAGCCCGGGCCGGCGCATTCGCAGCAACCCGATGTCACCTGTCGTCCCTGTCACATGGAGCACACCCCTGATGAACACACAACGCACCGAACTTCAAGCCCGCCGCGAGCGCCTCGTGCTCGATCACTTCGCCGACGAAACCCGGCAGGACTTCGACGCCGTGCTCGGCACCTTCCCGCACCCGCACTACGAGCTGATCCCGAGCGGCGAGGTGCACGACGGCATTGCCGACGTGCGCCAGTACTACACCGACACGCGCCGTGCCTTTCCCGACCAGCGCCACGAGATCATCCAGCTGCGGCACGCCGACGATTCGGTGGTCGTCGAGTTCTGGCTGCTGGGCACGCATCGCGGTCCGCTCAAGGGCCTGCCCCCGACGGGCAACAGCTTTCGCTGCCGCATGAATGCCTTCTTCATCTTCGAAGGCGACCGGCTGGTGTGCGAGCGCGTGTACTTCGACACGCTGACGATGCTGCGGCAACTGCTGGCGGGCGTGCCCGCGGAGCATGTGGCCGCGCTGATGGGCGCACTGTTGGGCCAGCCCGCAGCCGCACGCCCGCAAGAAGCGGCAGCCGCATGACTGCGCCGCGCAACGATGCGCTCGCGGGCCGCCACGCCGTCGTGACGGGTGGCGCGCGCGGCATCGGCCGGGCGATTGCGCAGCGCTACCTCGCGGCCGGCGCCAGCGTCGCGCTGTGGGACCTCGATGCGGCCGTGCTGGCGAATGCGCTGCAAACGCTCGCACCGCTCGGCACCGCGACCTCGGCGGTCGTCGATGTGCGCGACGAAGACCAGATTGCTCGCGCGGCCTCGCAGTCGCAGGAGCGCTTCGGCGGCATCGACATCCTCGTCAACAACGCGGGCGTGCTCGGCCCGACCGTGCCGGCCTGGGAGCACACGCCCGCACAGTGGCGCAACGTGCTCGACATCAACCTGACGGGCGCGTGGCTGTGCTGCCGCGCGGTGGCGCCGGTGATGCTCGCGCAGCGGCGCGGGCGCATCGTCAACATCGCCTCGGTCGCCGGCAAGGAGGGCAACGGATTCAATGCCGCGTACTCGGCGTCGAAGGCGGGGCTCATCGCGCTGACCAAGTCGCTGGGCAAGGAGCTGGCTTCTTCGGGCGTGCTGGTGAACTGCATCACGCCGTCTGCGGCCGACACCGAGGTGTTCGCGGCCGTGCCTGTGGAGCACCGCGAACAGCTGCGGACTGCGCTGCTGTCGCGCGTGCCGATGGGGCGCTTTGTCGAGGTCGATGAAGTGGCTGCGATGGCTGCGTGGCTTGCATCGGATGAATGTTCGTTCAGCACTGGCGCGGTGTTCGACATCTCGGGCGGGCGGTCGATGTACTGAAGGGGCATTCGGGGCGTGTGCACAGGCCACCGGGTACTCCCCTGCGCGAATGTCCCCCGGCCTGCGGCCTCCTCCTTTATTTCGCTGCGGGGAGCACCCGGCGCCCTGCGCACGATGAGCGCTCTGCTCATGCCGGCAGTTCAACCGCTCCCCCGAACAACGCACGACGAATCGAAAAGCAAGCATTCATTTCCAGGAGACGACCATGATCCGAGACCCCGAGCCCACCGGCTTCGCACAGCTGCCGGAATTCGACGGCACACGCAACGCCGCCATGCCGCAGGATCGCCTGCGCGCCATCCGCCATGGGGCCGAAGGCCTGCGCGAGCGGCTGCTCGACGCGCCGCCGGTGCGCTTTGCGCGCAGCTTCAACCTGCTGCGCATTCCGTACCCCGCGTGGTTCGCCTTTACCGGCGTGTACTCGCAGCAACTGCTCAAGCCGCACATGGTCCACCTGCTGGCGCGCAGCGTGCTGATCCAGTACGACGACTTCGAGGGCCGCCTGCGCACGCTGCTGTTCACGCCGGCCGACTTCGAGGCCGGCAACGAAACGCCCTACTTCAAGCGCCTGAGCGAGCAGACGCCGAAGTTCCTGCACAAGGCGATCGCGCCGGTCTACCAGACCGTGCCGCAGGCGCTGGCGAGCTGCGGCATCGCGCCGGAGCAAGTCGACTACATCACCTACGACCACCTGCACACGCAGGACGTGCGCCGCTGGCTCGGCAACGCCGGCACGCCGGGCCTGCTGCCGAACGCAAGGCTGCTGGTGCACCGCCAGGAGCTCGAGAACGTGCGGGGCCTGCTGCCGATACAGGCCGAGTGGTACTGCCCGCGCGGCCTCGACGGCGTGCCGGCCGAACGCATCGTCGCCTTCGACGGCAGCATCCAGCTGGGCCGCGGGCTCGCTCTGGTGCACACGCCGGGCCACACCGAGGGCAACCATTCGCTGGTCTACCGCACCGGCGACGGCCTGCGCGTGAGCAGCGAGAACGGCGTGGCAGCCGACAGCTGGGCGCCTTTGCAGTCGCGGCACAACGGCATCCGCCGCTACGCGCAGGCCACGGGCGCGGAGGTGATCCTCAACGGCAACACGCAGGAGGGCAGCAACGACCAGTACCTGTCGATGGTGCTGGAGAAGACCCTCGCCGGCACCTCGTCCTCGCACGGGTTCAGCAACGTGGTGCCGTCGGCCGAATGCTCGCCGCACTGGCTGTTTCCGGGTGCGCCGGCCAGCCACCTGTGGGGCGAGACGAGCTTCGGCACGCCCACGGTCGCCTGAAGCATCTCGGGCAGGAACAACAGAAGGAGACACACGATGAACACCGCCACCCTCGACGCAGCGGATGCGCGCACCCCGGCAGCAGATACCGCCGCGCGCGACGACGCCGCGCTCTTCCGCAGGATCACCTGGCGCCTGATGCCGCTGCTGTGCGCCTGCTACGTGCTGAACTACCTCGACCGCACCAACGTGGGCTACGCGCAGCTGCAGATGAAGGACCAGCTCGGCTTCGGCGACGCGGTGTTCGGCCTGGGCGCGGGCATCTTCTTCATCGGCTATGCGGTGTTCGAGATTCCGAGCAACCTGATGCTCGCGAAGATCGGTGTGCGCGCGACCCTGCTGCGCATCATGGGCCTGTGGGGGCTGGCGTCGGCGGCGATGATGTTCGCGACCACGCCCACGCACTTCTATGTGCTGCGCTTTTTCATCGGCGTGTTCGAGGCCGGCTTCGCGCCGGGGGTGCTGTTCTACCTGACGCTGTGGTTCCCCTCGCACCGCCGCGCGCAGGCCACCGCGCTGTTCTTCATGGCCTTCGGCGCCGCGCCCATCGTGGCGGGGCCCATCGCAGGGCTCACGATGACGTATCTCGACGGCGTGCTGTCGCTGCGCGGCTGGCAGTGGCTGTTCCTGCTCGAAGGGATTCCGAGCGTGCTGCTCGGCGTGGCGGCTTTCCGCTGGCTGTCGAACAGCCCGTCGCAGGCGGCCTGGCTGTCGCCAGCGCAGAACCAGCGCGTGGCGCGCCTGCTGGCCGAAGACCAGGCCGCCAATGGCGCCACCGGGCGCCACACCTTCGGCGCGGCGATGCTCGACGCCCGGGTGTGGCTGATCGGCTTCATGTCGTTCCTGATCATCCTCGGCATCTATGCGCTGTCGTTCTGGCAGCCCACGATCCTGAAGTCGATGGGGCTCAGCGTGCTGCAGATCGGCTTCTATTCGGTCGTTCCGGCGGTGGCGGGCATCGCGGCCAACATCGTCGTCGGGCGGCATTCGGACCGGCACAAGGAGCGCCGCTGGCATTTCGCGCTGAGCGCGGTGGTGGGCGCGGCCGGGCTGGCGCTGACCACGCTGTTCATGCACAACGCCTTCGCCGCCGTGCTGTGCCTCGCACTGGCGGCCATGGGCATTTCCGCCGCGTTCACCGTGCTCTGGTCGGTGCCCGGCAATTTCATGTCGAAGAGCGCCGCGGCCGCGGGCATCGCGCTCATCAGCACCATCGGCGGCAGCGCGGGGCTGGTGGCGCCGATGATGGTCGGCGCGCTCAAGACGCTGACGGGCGGGTTCACCGCCAGCCTGTATGTGCTGAGCGGGGCGCTGGTGCTGTCGGCATTGCTCATGCTTGTGGCACTTCCGGCCAGCGCACTGGGCCGCACCAGGCACTGAGCAACGCGCCCGCCCCGAGGCCCCAGGGTGGGGCCATGTTCCATTTCGGTGCACATATCTTGCATACCAGTTGGCACAGAAGCTGCTGGTATGCAGGCCATGGCCACCTCCGCATCCCAAATCAGTGCACGCATCATCGAAGCGGTGATGGCGCAGAAGCTCGCGCCGGGTTCGCGCCTGGGCGAGCAGCAGCTGGCGATGCTGTTCGACTGCAGCCGCACCATCGTGCGAGAGGCGCTCACGCGGCTGGCGGCTCGCGGCATCGTCACGGTGAGCGCACGGCGCGGCTGGTTCGTCATCGAGCCCTCGCAGGACGAGGCGCGCGAGGCCTTCGAGGCGCGGCGCGTCATCGAACTGGGGCTGATCCGCAGCGCGGGCAGCGCCGGCAAGATCGACAAGGCCGCCCTGCGCGAGCTGAAGGCGCACCTTCAGCGTGAAAAAGCCGCACTGAAAGAGAGCGACGTCGGCAACCGCAGCTTTCTGCTGGGCGACTTCCATGTATGCCTAGCCGAATGCCTGGGCAACACGCTGCTGGCCGATACGCTGCGCGACTACACCGCGCGCACCACGCTGATCGCCATGCTCTACCAGTCCACGCACGACGCGGTGCAGTCGTGCGAAGACCACGTGCAGATCGTCGCGGCGCTGGAGCGCGGCGACCACGCCGCCGCCGAGGCGCTGATGGCCGCGCACATCGGCACGGTGCAGTCGGCGTTGCGCGTGCAGGCGCCCGCCGATCCGCTCGCCCAGCTGCGCGATGCGCTGGCGCCGCTGCAGAACACGAACACCGCTGCCGCAGCGGCGCCCAAGGGCAAGCGCCGCAAGGCGGCCGCATCCCCCGCTTCCGATTCTTCGACTTACCTAGGAGCCTTGCTATGACCTTCTCTTCTCCGTCCAAACGCCGCTTCGCGCTCGCACTGGCTTCGCTCGCCATGATGGCCGCCACGGGCGCCGCCCAGGCCCAGAACGCACTCGACAACGTGCTCAAGGCCAAGACCATCAAGATCGCCGTGCCGACCGACTACCCGCCCTACGGCTCGGTCGACAGGAACATGAAGCCCCAGGGCCTGGACATCGAGATGGCCGAGCTGATCGCCGCCAAGCTGGGCGTCAAGGTCGAGCTGGTGCCCGTGACCAGCGCCAACCGCATTCCGTACCTGCAGACCCGCAAGGCCGACCTCGTGATCTCCACGCTCGGCAAGAACGCCGAGCGCGAGAAGGTGATCGACTTCACCTCGGCCTACGCGCCCTTCTTCCAGGCCGTGTATGCGGCCAAGAGCATGAAGCTCACGAGCTTCGCCGACATGGCCGGCAAGACCGTCGCCGTGACGCGCGGCGCAATGGAAGACCAGGAACTGAACAAGGTGGCTCCCCCGAACGTCGACTACCGCCGCTTCGAAGACAACAACGCGACGATCGCGGCCTTCGTGGCCGGCCAGACGCAAACCATCGCGACCAGCGCGGCGGTCGCCGGCGACATGCTCGCCAAGAATCCGAAGGTGAGCGCCGAGTTCAAGCTGCTGCTGAAAGACAGCCCCTGCTTCGTCGGCGTTGCCAAGGGCGAAACCGCATTGAAGACCAAGGTCAATGAGATCATTGCCGCCGCCAAGAAGGACGGCACGCTGGACGCCATGTCGAAGAAGTGGCTCGGCAAGGCCGCCGGCGACCTGCCGGTCTGAACAAGCGCTCCCCCATGCTTCGCGCACTTCGTGTCGCTGCGCACACCCCCTCGCCGGGGGCAACGCCTGCGGCCCGGCAAAGCCGGTTCCGCGGCGTTTCACGAACAGACTGACTTATGAACATCGAGTTTGATTTCGGCGCGGTGCTCTCCGAGTGGCCGCTGCTGCTTCGCGGGGTGGCGTGGACCATCGGCCTCACCGCCGTGGGCACCGTGCTGGGCATGATCGTGGGCACCTTCTGCGCGTGGGCGCGTGCCAATGGCCCTGCATGGCTGCGCGCCATCGTGGGCACCTACGTGGAGCTGATCCGCAACACGCCCTTCATCGTGCAGCTGTTCTTCATCTTCTTCGGGCTGCCCGCGGCGGGCGTCAAGCTCACGCCGGAGACAGCGTCGATCATCGCGATGGTGATGAACCTCGGGGCCTACTCCACCGAGATCATCCGCGCCGGCATCGAGGCCACGCCCAAGGGGCAGATCGAAGCGGCCGTGAGCCTGGCACTCAGCAAGGCGCAGGTGTTCACCCGCGTGGTGCTGCCGCCGGCACTCAAGAAGGTGTGGCCCGCCATGGTGAGCCAGATCATCATCGTGATGCTGGGCTCGGCCGTGTGCGGGCAGATCTCCACCGAGGAGCTGAGCTATGCGGCCAACCTCATCCAGAGCCGCAACTTCCGCGCCTTCGAGGCCTTCATCGTTGCCACGCTGATCTACCTGGCCCTGGCGGTCGCGCTGCGGCGGCTGCTCAACTGGGCCGGGCCGAAATTCTTCTTCGGCCGCTGAACGCGGGAAAGCCACACACACCATGGTCGATTTTTCCCTCTGGGACATCCTGCGCAACCTGCTGATGGCGCTGCGCTGGACTGTCGTGCTGTCGCTCATCGCCTTCATCGGCGGCGGGCTGGTCGGCGCCTTGCTGCTGTTCCTGCGCCTGCGCGGCGGCAGCGCCATGAACCGCGCCGTCGGCCTCTATGTGCAGCTGTTCCAGGGCACGCCGCTGCTGATGCAGCTGTTCCTCGCCTACTTCGGCATCGCGCTGTTCGGCGTCGACGTGTCGGCGTGGACCGCGGCCAGCGTGGCGCTCACGCTCTACACCAGCGCCTTTCTCACCGAGATCTGGCGCGGCTGCGTGGCCTCGATCCCGAAGGGCCAGTGGGAGGCCTCGGGCAGCCTGGCCCTGAGCTTCGCCGAACAGATGCGCCATGTGATCCTGCCGCAGGCCGTGAAGATCGCGGTCGCGCCGACGGTGGGCTTCCTGGTGCAGGTGATCAAGGGCACGGCGCTCGCCTCGGTGATCGGTTTCGTCGAACTCACCAAGGCCGGCAGCATGATTTCGAACGCCACCTTCAAGCCCTTCGTGGTGTTCAGCTGCGTGGCCCTGCTTTATTTCGTGCTGTGCTTCCCCGTGAGCCTGTACGCCAAGAACCTCGAGAGGAAGACCCATGGCCGCCGTGCTTGAACCGCAACAACAGCAACCCGCCACCTCGGTGGGCGCCCCCATCGTGCGCATCACCGCGCTGCGCAAGTCCTACGGCACCAACGAAGTGCTGAAGGGCATCGACCTCGACGTGAAGCGCGGCGAGGTGATCGCCATCATCGGCAAGAGCGGCTCGGGCAAGAGCACGCTGCTGCGCTGCATCAACGGGCTCGAGGTGTTCCAGGAAGGCTCGCTCACCGTCGACGGCAAGCCGCTGCTGCACGAAAGCACCATGGCCATGCGCGAGCTGCGCCAGCGCGTGGGCATGATCTTCCAGAGCTTCAACCTGTTTCCGCACCTCACGGTCGGCAAGAACGTGATGCTCGCGCCCACGCTGGTGAAGAAGCGCGGCAGCATGGAGGCGGCCTCCCAGGCGCGCAAGCTGCTCGACCGCGTGGGCCTGGCCGAGAAGTTCGACGCCATGCCCGACCAGCTTTCGGGCGGCCAGCAGCAGCGCGTGGCCATCGCGCGCGCACTGGCAATGGAACCGGCCGTGCTGCTGTGCGACGAGATCACCTCGGCGCTCGACCCCGAACTGGTGGGCGAGGTGCTGCGCGTGGTGGAGTCGCTGGCCGACGAGGGAATGACGCTGCTGATGGTGACGCACGAAATGAGCTTCGCGCGCAAGGTCAGCGACCGCGTGATCTTCATGCACCAGGGACGTGTGCACGAGATGGGGCCGCCGGCGGAGCTGTTCGGGAATCCGCAGACGGCGGAGCTGAAGCAGTTTCTTTCTTCGCTGCACGATTGATTCTGGCCTGGGTGCGCTGATCCATCGCACTGGCGGGAACGTTCCCGCCTGTGGCAAGCTCGGAGCCCCCATGAACCTCCGCACCCCGTTTCCCACCTCCCGCCGCCGGGTGCTGCGCGCGCTGCTGGGCGCCGCGGCCCTGCATGCGCCCTTCGCGGCGCTGGCCGGCTTCAATTTCTTCACGAGCGAATACACCGCCACCCGCGACGAGCTGCAGATGCAGATCGCCAAGCGTTTTCCGGTGGCCGAGCGCTATGCCGAGATCTTCATGGTCGGGCTGCGCGATCCTCAGCTGGGCCTCGACGCGCAGGCCAACCGCGCAGCCATCACGGCCACGCTGACCATCGCGAGCCCGCTGCTGGCGGCGTCGCCGGTGCAGGGCGTGGTGTCGGTCAGCAGCGCACTGAAGTACGACGCAGCCGCGCGCGCGCTGCGGCTCGACCAGCCCAAGGCCGAGCGCATCGAACTGCAGGGTATCGAAGGCCGCGATGCCGAGCGGCTGCAAAAAATCGGCGCCCTGGTCGCGCAGGAGCTGCTGCAGGGCCAGGTGCTGCGCAGCTTCACGGCCAACGAACTGACGGTCGGGCGCAAGACCTACGAGATCGGCGACATCACTGTGCAAGACGACGGCATCAAAGTGCAGCTCAAATGAAATACGTCCTCCTCGCCTCCGCCCTGCTCGTCGCCGGCTGCGCCGCCATCGCACCCACGGCCAAGCAGCACTTCGACCTCGAAGCCCACCGCGGCGGACGCGGGCTGGCACCCGAGAACACGCTGGCCGCGTTCTCCAACGCCATCGACCTGGGCGTGACCACGCTCGAACTCGACATCGGGCTCACGGTCGATGGCGTGGTCGTGATCTCGCACGACACCTCGCTCAACCCCGACCACACGCGCGACGCCAGCGGCGCCTGGCTGGCACCGAACAGCGGCGCGTCGATCCGCTCGCTCACGCTGGCGCAGCTGCAGACTTACGACGTGGGCCGCCTCAATCCGGCGAGCAACTACGGCAAGCAGTTCGCGCTGCAGCAGCCGCGCGACGGCGAGCGCATCCCGACGCTGGCCGCGCTGTTCGCGCAGGTGCAGGCGCGCGGCGCCGACGCGGCAACGGTGCGCTTCAACATCGAGACCAAGATCGATCCGACCAGGCCGGAGGAAACCGCCGCGCCCGAGCCGATGGTGCGCGCGCTGCTCGCCGAGATCGACAAGGCGAAGATGGCAGGCCGCGTGACGATCCAGAGCTTCGACTGGCGCACGCTGGCGCTGGTCAGCAAGCTCGCGCCGCAATTGCCCCGCGCCTACCTGACGACGCCCCGCACGCTGAAGGACAACCGCTGGACGGCCGGGATCGACGCGGCGGGCTTCGTCTCGGTGCCGCAGATGGTCAGGGCCGCATCGGCCAACGCACCGGGCCCGGTGATCTGGTCGCCGGCCTTCGCCGACCTGACTCCCACCGTCATCAAGGAAGCTCAGAAGCTCGGCCTGAAGGTGCTGCCCTGGACCGTTAACCAGCGCGCCGACATGCAGCGGCTGATGGACTGGGGCGCGGACGGGATCATCACGGACTACCCCGACATCCTGCGCGATCTGATGCGCGAGCGCGGGCTGTCGCTGCCGCCGCCCGGAAAGAACAAGCAATGAGCGCCGCACAGCAACTCGACGCCATCGCCGCGCGCATCGCGGCCCTGCGCACCGATGGCGGCGGATCCGTCACCACGCTGTCGAACGAAGCCCGCACCAGCACCGAGCTGCTCGGCGCCCTGCCACCGCGCTACGGCGAGGTGCTGCTGAGCCTGCTCGACCGGCTGGAGTCGAGCGCGCTCTTCAGCGAGGAAAGCTGCTCATTCAGCCAGAAAGACCTGCTCGACAACCTGCAGGTATGGGTGGACAAGGCCCGAGGCCAGCTGGTGTCTTAAGAGCGCAGGTTTATCATCCCGCCCATGCGCACCCTGCTGCTCGCCCTCATGATCGCCCTGCTGCCCATCCGCGGCTGGCTCGGCGATGCCATGGCGATCGAGATGGTGCGGCATTCGCTGCCGGCGGCAGAGGCGGCCGTGTCCACGGCGACTGCAGCCACCGAAGCCCACTGCCACGAGGCGATGGAGGCCGGCAACAGCATGGACATGCAGATGGACATGGCGGACCACGCCGGTTCACATGACAACCACAGCAGCAACGACGGCACCGGCCATCAAGGCTGCGGCACCTGCACCGCCTGCCAGGTCTGCCACGCGGTGGCCCTCGGCGGCATGCCCCTCGTCGACATCGTGCACAGCGCGCCCCAGGCGCCGCCTGCGGCACACGCGGCTCGCTTCGCAAGCGCAGAGCCCGCACAGGGCCTGAAGCCGCCCATTTCCTGATCTCCCTGCCCGTAGTCCGTCCGCAGTGAGCCCGTTCCGGCTCGCAGCGTCCGTCGTATTGCTCATGGAGATCGAGCGTGAACCCCATTGTTCGCCGGCAGCCTGCCGGCATCCATCGCTATCGCAAGCGCATCGGCCTGCGTCCGCCGGGCACCCACAGGCCCCTGCTTTCATTCCTCAGGACCAGCGCCGTGCTGGCCGCAGTGTTGGCACTGGCCGGCTGCGCCAGCCTCTCGCCTGACGGCGGCAGCGCCGACGTGCAGGCGCTGGTCAACGGCAACCCGCTGATGGCAGGCGCCACGGCCCAGCGCGCACCGGACGAAGCCTCGCGCAAGCACATTGACGAGCTGCTCGCCGGGCCGCTCGACGCCGAGGCCGCCGTGCGCATCGCGCTGGCCAACAGCCCGCGCGTGCAGGACGCCTTCGCCACCCTGCAGCTCAGCGATGCCGACCGCGTGCAGGCGCAGAGCCTGCCGAACCCGGTGTTCGCCTTCGGCCGCCTGACCGAGGGCAGCGAACGCGAGATCGACCGGCTGCTGAGCTTCAACGTGGTGGGCCTGCTCACTCTGCCGTGGCAGGCGCGCTGGGCCGGCCAGCGGCACGAGTCGGCCAAGCTGCAGGCCGCGCAGAGCGTGCTGGTGCTGGCCGCCGACACGCGCCGCGCGTGGGTGCGCGCGGTGGCCGCGCAGCAGAGCGTGGTCTACCTGCGCGACGCGAAGGAGGCCACCGAAGCCGGTGCCGAACTCGCGCACCGCATGGCCCAGGTCGGCAACTGGAGCGCGCTGCAGCGCGCGCGCGAGCAGCTGCTGCTGGCCGATGCATCCGCGCAGCTCGCGCGCGCCGAGCAGGCGGCCGTCGCCTCGCGCGAACAGCTCACCCGGCTGCTCGGACTGAGCGGCGACCGCGCCGCCAGGTACACCCTGCCCGACCGCCTCCCGCCGCTGCCCAAGGCCGCGCCCGAACTCGGCGACGTGCAGGCGCTCGCGCTGCGCGATCGGCTCGACGTGCGCTCGGCCCAGGCGCAGAACACGGCCGTGGCCGGCTCGCTCGGCCTCACGCGCGCCACGAGCGTGATCAACGCGATGGAGCTCGGCATTGCGCACAACAGCAAGTTCGACAACGGCGCCGAACGCTCGCATAGAACGCAGCGCGGCTTCGAGCTGGAGCTGCCGGTTCCGATCTTCGACTGGGGCCAGGCACGCAGCGGACGCGCCGAGGCGCTGTACATGCAGTCGGCCGCCCGCGTGCGCGACGTGGGCGTGCTGGCCGCGAGCGAGGCGCGCGAGGCATGGCAGGGCTGGAACACCGCCTACACCCTCGCCCGCCGCTACCGCGACGAGGTGCTGCCGCTGCGCAAGAAGGTCAACGAAGAGATGGTGCTGCGCTACAACGGCATGCTCGCGAGCGTGTGGGAACTGCTCGGCGAGACACGCGCCAGCATGCTCGCGGTGAACGCGGGCATCGAGGCGCAGCGCGATTTCTGGCTGGCGGACACCGATCTGCAGCTGGTGCTCACGGGGAGTTCGCCCGGTGGCATGACGGCGCTGCAGACCGCTGCGGCCGGTGACGCCCCCGCCAAGGGAGGCCACTGACATGAACCGCCGCAACTTCTTCGCAGGCGCGGCCACAGCCGTCGCCGCAACCACCGTAAGCCGTGTGGCCATGGCCGCGCTGCCCGAACCGGTGTCGCGGGGCTCCACCGCCACCGCGCCGCCACTCGTGCCGCCGAACGGCCGCTCCTACAACCCCGTCGTCACGCTCAACGGCTGGACGCTGCCCTGGCGCATGAACGCCGGCGTCAAGGAATTCCACCTCGTCGCCGAACCCGTCGTGCGCGAGATGGCGCCCGGCTTCAAGGTCAACATGTGGGGCTACAACGGCCAGTCGCCCGGCCCGACCATCGAGGTGGTCGAAGGCGACCGCGTGCGCATCTTCGTGACCAACCGGCTGCCCGAGCACACCACCGTGCACTGGCACGGCCAGCGCCTGCCCAACGGCATGGACGGCGTGGGCGGCATCACGCAGCCGCACATTCCGCCGGGCAAGACCTTCGTCTACGAGTTCACCGCGCGACGGCCCGGCACCTTCATGTACCACCCGCATGCCGACGAGATGGTGCAGATGGCGATGGGGATGATGGGCTTCTGGGTCACGCACCCGAAGGCCGAGCATCCGCTGATCGAGAAGGTCGAGCGCGACTTCTGCTTCCTGCTCGGCAGCTTCGACGTGGAACCCGGCAGCGCCACGCCCAAGGTCAACACCATGACCGACTTCAACATCTGGAGCTTCAACAGCCGCGTGTTCCCGGCCATCGACACGCTGAACGTGCGCCAGGGCGACCGCGTGCGCATCCGCGTGGGCAACCTGACGATGACCAACCACCCCATTCACATCCACGGCCACGAGTTCGAGGTGACCGGCACCGACGGCGGCCCCGTGCCGCGCACCGCGCGCTGGCCCGAGGTGTCGGTGGACATCGCGGTGGGCCAGATGCGGCAGATGGAATTCATCGCCGACGAGGAAGGCGACTGGTCGCTGCACTGCCACAAGGCGCACCACACGATGGGGCCGATGGGCCACGACGTGCCGACCATGATCGGCGTGGACCACAAGGGCGTGGCCGAGAAGATCCGCAAGCTCGTGCCCGACTACATGGTGATGGGAGACAAGGGCATGGCGGACATGGGCGAAATGGAGATGCCCATTCCCGACAACACCATGCCGATGATGACGGGCACCGGCCCCTTCGGATCGGCCGAGATGGGCGGCATGTTCACGCTGCTGAAGGTGCGGCGCGACCAGAAGCCCGGCGACTACCGCGACCCGGGGTGGTTCAAGCACCCGCCCGGCACCGTCGCGCGCGAAGTACCGAACGCGAACGCGCCACCGGCCACGCGCAAGGAAACACCCGCGCCGTCGATGAAGAACGCCACCCCCGATGCAACCGTGCGCAAGCCCTCCGGGCATGGCGCACACAACCACTGATTCCTTCCCCTTTCCTCTCTGGAGCTCAACTCATGAACAAGACACTCATCAAGTCCATCGCCGCGGGCCTCGTGCTCGCGGCTGCCACTACTGCTTCGTTGGCCCACGAGGCCCACAACGGCCCCAAGCCCAAAGGCGCTGCCACGCTCGCGCCCGAGCAGAAGGCCTGGGGCATCGCAGGCAAAGCCAATGCAGTGAAGCGAACCATCGACATCGCGATGGCCGACGACATGACTTTCACGCCCTCGGTCATCGAAGTGCGCGAAGGCGACACCATCCGCCTGCGCCTGAAGAACCGCGGCAAGGAACTGCATGAACTCGTGCTCGGCACCACCGCCGAGATCGAGGCTCACGCGGCCATGATGAAGAAGTTCCCGGACATGGAACACGACGACCCGTGGATGGTGCACGTGCCCGCCGGCAAGACCGGCGACATGGTCTGGACCTTCAACCGCGCCGGCGACTTCGACTTCGCCTGCCTCGTGAAGGACCACTACGAACTCGGCATGGCCGGCCGCATCCGCGTGCTGGCTGCCGCTGGCAAATCCTGAAGGAGAACCCATGCAAAGAAGAAACCTGCTGCTGGCACTGGCCTCGACCACTTTGCCTTTCACAGCGATGGCCGCAGCACCGATGGTCGAGATCTGGAAAGACCCGAACTGCGGCTGCTGCCAGGACTGGGTCAAGCACCTCAACAAGAGCGGCTTCGCCACGCGCGTGCACGACGAAGGCAACGCAGCCGCGCGCACCCGCCTGGGCGTGCCTGCCAAGCTGGGCTCGTGCCACACGGGCCTCGTCGGCGGCTACGCCATCGAAGGCCACGTGCCCGCACGCGAAGTGCAGCGGCTGCTCAAGGAAAAGCCCAAGGCCGTCGGCCTCGCCGTGCCCGCAATGCCGGTCGGCTCGCCGGGCATGGACGGCCCCGCCTATGGCGACCAACGCGATCCCTACGACGTGCTGCTGGTGCTGGCCGATGGCAGCACGCGCATCTATCAAAGCTATCGCTGAATCAACCGACCACCGAGGAAGGCAAACTCATCATGAAGAAACTGTTCACCGCACTCTCCGCCGCGCTGCTCGCCGCAGCCGCTTTCGCGCAGGCTGCATTGCCGTCCGTCGAAGGCGAGGTCCGCAAGATCGACACCGACGCGAAGAAGATCACGCTGAAGCACGGCGACATTCCCAACCTCGAAATGACCGGCATGACGATGGTCTTCCGCGTGAGCGACCCTGCGTTGCTCGCGAAGGTGAAGCCGGGCGACAAGGTGCAGTTCACGGCCGACAAGGTCGATGGCGCGCTCACGGTGCTGTCGATCGCACCGGCGAACTGACGCGCTCGGCATGTCGGCTGGCCCTATGGCTTGAAGCGGCCCGGATCGAACGGGGCCAGCGGTATCTCCGCCGCAACGCCCGTGAGCAGTTGCGCCGCCAGACGCCCCGTGCGCGCCGAGCCGCACAGGCCCACGTGGCCATGCCCGAAGGCCAGGACGATGTCGGCGCTGGCGGCGGCCGGGCCGATGCAGGGCAGTCCGTCGGGCAGGCTCGGGCGATGGCCGAGCCAGTGCTTCGCCGGCGATGCACCTGCAGCGAGCGCGGGAAACATCGATTGCAGATGCCGGTGCAGGATCCCGGCGCGGCGCCAGTCGGGCGCCGCTTCGAGGCCGGCAATCTCGACCTGCCCCGCCGCGCGCAGGCCGCCGTCCATCCAGTGGGCGATGAGCTTGCCGTCGGCCACCATCGTCGGGGTGCGCGGGCCGGCCGCAGCGTCTTCGATGACCACGTGGTAGCCGCGCTCGGACTCCAACGGCACCGCGGAGCCGGCCGCCGCCGCGAGCGGGCCCGAGCGCGCACCGGCGCAGATGGCGGCGCCGTCGCAGGCGATGTCGCCGGCCTCGGTGCGCACTGCGCGCAGCCGCCCGCCATCGACGAGAAAGCCCGTCGCACGGGCGGTGATGCGTTCGGCGCCCGCATCGAGCGCATGCCGCGCCAATGCGGCCACGTAGGCGCCCGGATTGCGGCAATGGCCGGCTTCGGGCACGAAGATGCCGAGCGTGTAGCGCGCATCCAGATCGGGCTCGCGGCGGCGCAGCTCGTCTTCGCTCCACTCGTTCCATTGGATGCCCACACGCCGGCGCACGCGCCAGCCCAGCGCGTCGCCATCGAATTCCGCGCGCGAGCGATAGGCATGCAACAGCCCGCGCCGCTCGATGAGCTGCGGCACGCCAGCCTCGGCCGCAAGTTGCGCGTGCAGCGCGGGCGCATCGACCAGCAGCGTGCGCAGCGCGTCGGCCGTGCGCTGCACGCGCGCCTCGGTCCAGCCCGAAGCCAGGTAGCGCAGCAACCACGGCAAGGCGCGCGGCAGATAGCGCCAGCGCAGGGCGAGCGGACCGAGCGGGTCGGCCAGCCAGCCCGGCACCTTGCGCCAGGCGCCCGGCAACGCAGGCGGCACCACGGAGTGCGACGACAGCCAGCCGGCATTGCCGTAGCTCGTGGCCTGCGGGCCGCCCGGTTCGCCGGGCTCCAGCACCGTCACGCGCAGGCCCGCGCGCAGCGCCTCGATGGCGGTGGCGCTGCCCACCGCGCCCGCGCCGATCACCACCACATGGCGGCGTCCGCCACCGGGAGAGAAACTTCTTGCAACTGTCATGACGAGGATCGTAGAGGGTGCGGTCCCATAATCGGCCGCCATGCCAGCCTCAGTTTCTGCTCCCTCCCAATCCGCCGGTTCCATCACCGACGTCGCCGGCATCGAGGTCGGCCATTTCTCCGACACCCGCCGCCCCACCGGCTGCACCGTGGTCATGGCGCGCGACGGCGCGGTGGCCGGCGTGGACGTGCGCGGCGCCGCCCCCGGCACGCGCGAGACCGACCTGCTCGCGCCCGGCAACCTCGTGCAGCAGGTGCACGCGGTGATGCTCGCGGGCGGCAGCGCCTGGGGCCTCGCGGCCGCCGACGGCGCCATGCGATGGATGGAAGAACGCAACATCGGCATGGACGTGCGCTTCGGCATCCTGCCCATCGTGCCAGCCGCCGTGCTGTTCGACCTGCCCATGGGCGATGCGCGCATCCGCCCCGATGCCGCCGCCGGCTACGCCGCCTGCGAGGCCGCGAGCACCGCGGCGCCCGCCGAAGGCAACGTGGGCGCGGGCACCGGCGCGCTGGTGGGCAAGCTCTTCGGTGTGGACCGAGCGATGAAGGGAGGTGTCGGCACCGCGTCGGTCACGGTCGGCGGCGTCACGGTCGGCGCGCTGATCGCGGTCAACTCGCTGGGCGACGTGATCGACCACAACACCGGCCAGCCCGTGGCCGGCGCGCGCACCGAAGACGGCAAGGCGCTGCTCGACACGCGCCGCGCGCTGCTGCGCGGCGACAGCCCCAAGCCGCTGCTGGCGGGCACCAACACCACCATCGGCGTGATCGCCACCGACGCGGTGCTGACCAAGGTGCAGGCCAACCGGCTCGCCATGGTCGCCCACGACGGTCTGGCGCGCGCCATCAACCCGGTGCACACCATGAGCGACGGCGACACGCTGTTCGCGCTGGCCACCGGCCGCGTGCCGCTGGAAGGCAGCGCGCCGGGCATGACGGTGCTCAGCACCATGGCGGCCGAGGCCGTCGCGATCGCCACGCTGCGCGCGGTGCACGCAGCGCGGTCCGTGACCGTGGGCGAGTTGCACATTCCCTGCGCGGCCGATCTCGCCACACCGCGCGGCTGAACACGGAAGAGACACCATGGCGTTTCCCAGAACCTTGAAACTGATCCTGCTGTCGATCCGCGACCTGATCGCCTCGGCCGGGCCGATCGTGTTCATCGTGATCGGCCTGCTGATCGCCGCCTACTGGTGGCTGCAGCCACAGCCGCCCAAGCACGTCACGCTCGCCACCGGCCCCACGGGCAGCGCCTATGCACAGTTCGGCAAGCACTACGCGGAAGCGCTCAAGCGCGCCGGCATCGAGGTGGAGCTCAAGCCCACGTCGGGCTCCACCGAGAACCTGCAGCTGCTGCGCACCGGCGGCGCCGACGTAGGCTTCGTGCGCGGCGGCAGCGCCGACCCGGTGGCCGACGAAGAAGCCGGCCTGACCTCGCTCGGCAGCCTGTTCTACGAGCCGATCTGGCTGTTCTACCGCGCCGACTCGGCGCAGAAGATCGACCGCAAGACCGGCACGCTGACATCGCTCACGCAACTGCGCGGCCTGCGCGTGAACGTCGACCTGCCGGGCAGCGGCCTGCCCGACATCATGGAGCGGATGCTCAAGGCCAACCATCTGGGCCCGGACGACCTGCTGCTGTCGAACCTCGAGCAGGCGGCGGCGGCCGAAGCGCTGCAGGCCGGGCTGCTCGATGCCATCGTGCTGTCTTCGGCGCCGCAGTCGCCGCAGGTGCAGCGGCTGCTGCGCTCGGACGACATCAAGCTCATGGACTTCGGCCAGGCCGATGCCTACTCGCGGCGCTTTCCGTTCCTCTCGGCAGTGACGCTGCCGCGCGGCGTGGTCGACCTGTCGAAAGACCTGCCGCCGCACGACGTGTCGCTGCTCGCGGCCACCACCTCGCTGCTGTCGCGCGAGGAAACGCACCCCGCCCTGCGCCAGCTGTTCGCGCAGGCGGCGCAGTCGATCCACGGCGGCGCCGGCTGGTTCAACCGGGCGCGCGACTTTCCCAACACCCGCACCAGCGAACTGCCGGTGAGCCCCGAGGGCGACCGCGCCATCAACGGCACGCCGCCGGCCTGGCAGCGCTACCTGCCGTTCTGGGCCAGCAACCTGGTCGAGCGCATGTGGCTGGTGCTGGGCGGCCTGCTGGTGCTGATGCTGCCGCTGAGCCGCGTGGTGCCGCCGCTGTACCAGTTCCGCGTGCGGCGGCGCGTGTTCCGCTGGTATGCACGGCTGCGCGACATCGAGGCCAAGGTCGATGCGAAACAGGGCGAGCAGAAAACGCTGCTGGACGACCTCGACCAGCTCGACCGCACGGTCAACAAGGTGGCGGTGCCGCTGTCGTATGCCGACGAGCTCTACGCACTGCGCAACAACATCTATGCGGTGCGCAAGCGGGTGCTGGCCAGGACGTCGCAAGGCGCTACCGCACCGACGGCCGCGGCGAACGATGCCGGCTGATGGAGCCCTGCTTCCGGCCTTGCGCACGCTGATCGATTTTGCGCAGCCGCACGGCGACGGTGCGAGCCGGCTGCGCCTGGCCTTCGGCGCGCCGTCGCGCGTGCTGGTGGCGCGGACTGCCGGCGACGTACGGCCGGTGCTGGAGGCTGTCGAGGCGCTGGCGCGCGAGGGGCGCTGGTGCGTGGGGTACCTGCGCTACGAGACGGCTGTGGCGTTCGATCCTGCGTTGGCCGTGCACGAAGCCGACGGCCCGCTGGCATGGTTCGGCGTGCATGACGAAGTGCTGCCCTGGCCGGAAGATTCGCCCGCAATGCCGCCGGTCGAATGGCAAGGCAGCCTCTCGCGCGAGTCCTTCGACCAGCGCATGCAGGCCATCCACCGCGCAATTGCGGACGGCGAGCTCTACCAGCTCAACTACACCGCCGCGTTGAATGCCGAATTCCACGGCGATGCGCTCGACTGGTTCCTCGCGCTGCGGCAGGCGCAGCCCGGCGGCTACAGCGCCTTCATCGACACCGGCGAAGAACAGGTGCTGTCGGTGTCACCCGAACTCTTCTTCGACTGGCACGGCGACCGCATCCTGGCGCGCCCCATGAAGGGCACGGCCCCGCGCGGCGCGACACCGGCCGAGGACGCAGCGCTGGCACGGCGGCTGCGCACCGTGCCGAAGGAGCGGGCCGAGAACGTGATGATCGTGGACCTGATCCGCAACGACCTGTCGCGCGTGGCGCAGCCCTTCTCGGTGCGCGTGCCGCGGCTCTTCCATACCGAGGCTCTGCCGACGGTGTGGCAGATGACGTCGGATGTCGAGGCGCTCCTGCGCGAGGGCATCACGCTGGCCGACGTGTTCGGGGCGCTGTTCCCGTGCGGCTCGATCACCGGCGCGCCCAAGGTCAGCGCGATGCGGTCGATCCGCGAGCTGGAGCCCGAGGCGCGCGGCGTGTACTGCGGCGCGGTCGGCGTGGTGCAGCCCGGCGGCCATGCGACCTTCAATGTACCGATCCGCACCGTGACGCTGCGCGGCACCGAGGCGCGCTGCGGCATCGGCAGCGGCATCACGGCCGATGCGCGGGCGGACGCCGAATGGGAGGAATGGCGCCACAAGCGGGCCTTCCTGGGCCAGGCGGCGAACCCGCCGTTCGAGCTGCTCGAAACCCTTGCACTGGTTGGCGGCGAGCTGCGCGATGCGCCCGCACACATTGCGCGCATGGCGGCCGCGGCAGCGCATTTCGGCCGCGCGTGGAGCGAAGCGCCCGTCACTGCATGCCTCGATCGACTCAAGGCACGGCATGCCACCGGTATGTGGCGCGTGCGCCTGCTGCTCGACGCGCAAGGCGCGCCGCGCGCCGAAGCCTTTGCGATGGAGGCGCCACCCGCGCGCGTGCAACTGCAACTGGCCACGCGCGCGTTCGACGAGGCCGACAGCGACTTCACCCGCTTCAAGACCACCCGCCGCGCCCACTACGAGGCCTTCGCGCCCACCGCCGCGGGCGTGTTCGACACGCTCCTGTGGAACCGCGATGGCGAGATCACCGAATGCACGCGCGGCAACATTGCCCTGCTGCTCGACGGCCGCTGGGTCACGCCGCCCTTGCACTGCGGCCTGCTGAACGGCGTCGGCCGCGCCAACCGGCTGCGCAGCGGCCAGCTTGCCGAAGCCGTCGTGCGGGTGAACGATCTGCCACGCGTGCAGGCCCTTGCTTTCGTGAACAGCCTGCGCGGCTGGCTCGATGCCGACCTGCACACTGCGCAAAAATAGTTCGTCAAAGCGCTTGACTTGGAGCGCGCTCTAACTTCGAGAATCAACGCCATGGAAACCAGCCTGACCATCGCGGAAGTCGCGCAGCGAACCGGCCTCACGGCCTACACGCTGCGCTACTACGAACGCATCGGGCTGATTGCCGCGGTGCCGCGTGCACCGGGCGGTCAGCGGCGCTATGCGAGCGCCGACATGGACTTGCTGGATTTCCTGTTGCGCCTGCGCGAGACCGGCATGTCCATCCAGGGCATGCAGGCCTTCGTCAGGCTTCGAAACCAGGGGGACGCCAGCGTCGGCGAACGGCGCGAGATGCTCGAACAGCACCTTGCCGAAGTTCAGGCCCGGGTGGCGGCGCTGCAGCAATCCATGCAGGCGCTGTCGCTCAAGATCGACCACTACCGCGCGGTCGAGAAGACGAAGAAGCGTCCTCCTTCATCGGGCACCGCCCCGGAAGGAAAGACGAGCAATGACGAATACACAGAACCAGGGCCACAACGACAACCTGCGCTACACGCGCGGCCTGGCCAAGCTCCACGAGATCGACGGTGAAGGCGGCGTCAATGTGGTCGATAGCCTGGCCGGCATCGCGCCCGACTTCGCCCGCCTGGTGATCGAGTTTCCGTTCGGCGACATCTACTCGCGCCCCGGTCTCGACCTGCGCGCCCGCGAGATCGCGACCGTGGCTGCGCTCACAGCCATGGGCAATGCGACGCCGCAGCTGAAGGTGCACATCCAGGGTGCGCTGAACGTCGGCGCGACGCGCACCGAGGTTGTCGAGGTCATCATGCAGATGGCGGTGTACGCGGGCTTCCCGGCGGCGCTCAACGGCCTGTTTGCGGCGCGCGAGGTGTTCGCGGCCGACGATGAAAAAAGCGCGCAGTCCCTTGCGGAACCGCGCGCTCTTGCCGAAACGAACTGAGGGGTTTCTCGCAGGCCGTCGTGCCCCCGCCCCAACCCTCCCCCAGCGGGGGAGGGAGCAAATCCAGGAACACCGAGGAACCGGCTTTGCCGGGCCTCAGGTGTTGCCCCCGGCAGGGGGTAGGCGAAGCGACACGAAGTGCGCGCAGCCTGGGGGCGAGCCCTATTTCAAGGCCTTGTAGCGCATGCGCTTGGGCTTTGCGCCTTCTTCGCCCAGGCGCTTCTTCTTGTCGGCTTCGTACTCCTGGTAGTTGCCGTCGAAGAAAGTCCACTGGCTGTCGCCTTCGGCGGCCAGGATGTGGGTGGCGATGCGGTCGAGGAACCAGCGGTCATGGCTGATCACCATGACGGTGCCGGCGAACTCGAGCAGCGCGTCTTCGAGCGCGCGCAGCGTTTCCACGTCGAGGTCGTTCGACGGTTCGTCCAGCAGCAGCACGTTGCCGCCGGCGATCAGCGTCTTGGCCAGGTGCAGGCGGCCGCGTTCACCGCCCGACAGCGTACCGACCTTCTTCTGCTGATCGGCCCCGTTGAAGTTGAAGCGGCCCGCATACGCGCGGCTCGCCATCTGGAACTTGCCGACGTTGATGATGTCCAGGCCGTTCGAGATGTCTTCCCACACGGTCTTCTGGTTGGCCAGCTCGTCGCGGTGCTGGTCGACGAAGGCCATCTTCACGGTCTGGCCGATGACGACCTCGCCCGAATCGGGCTTTTCCTTGCCCGCGAGCAGCTTGAAGAGCGTCGACTTGCCGGCGCCGTTCGGGCCGATGATGCCGACGATCGCGCCCGGCGGCACGGTGAAGCTCAGGTTGTCGATCAGCATGCGGTCGCCGAAGGACTTGCTGACGCCGTGGAACTCGAACACCTGCTGACCCAGCCGCTCGGCCACAGGAATGAAGATTTCCTGCGTCTCGTTGCGCTTCTGGTATTCCATGTCGCTCAGCTCTTCGAAGCGGGCCAGGCGGGATTTGCTCTTGGCCTGGCGTGCCTTCGGGTTCTGGCGCGACCACTCCAGTTCCTTCTTCAGCGCCTTGGCGTGGGCTTCCTCGCTCTTCTGCTCCTGCGCGAGGCGCTCGCCCTTCTGCTCGAGCCAGGTGCTGTAGTTGCCCTTCCAGGGGATGCCGCGACCGCGGTCCATTTCCAGGATCCACTCGGCCGCGTTGTCCAGGAAGTAGCGATCGTGCGTGATGGCCACCACGGTGCCCGAGAAGCGCTGCAGGAACACTTCGAGCCACTCCACCGATTCGGCATCCAGGTGGTTGGTCGGCTCGTCGAGCAGCAGCATGTCGGGCTTGGACAGCAGGAGGCGGCACAGCGCCACGCGGCGCTTTTCGCCGCCAGACAGCAGGCCGATCTTCGCGTCCCACGGCGGAAGGCGCAGGGCATCGGCGGCGATTTCCAGCTGATGCTCGGAATCGGTGCCGGCGGTGGCGATGATGGCTTCGAGCTGGGCCTGCTCAGCCGCCAGCGCGTCGAAGTCGGCGTCTTCGGCACCATAGGCGATGTACACCTCTTCGAGGCGCGCCTTGGCCGCAAACACCGCGCCCATGGACTCTTCGACCGACTCACGCACCGTGTGCTCGGTGTTGAGCTTGGGTTCCTGCTCCAGATAGCCGATCGTCATCCCCGGCATGGGCAGCGCCTCGCCCTCGAACTCCTTGTCCACACCCGCCATGATCTTGAGCAGCGTGGACTTGCCCGAGCCGTTCAGGCCGAGCACGCCGATCTTGGCGCCGGGGAAGAAAGAGAGCGAAATGTCTTTCAAGAGCTGCCGCTTGGGCGGCACGGTCTTGCTGACACGGTTCATCGAATAGACGTATTGAGCCATCTGGGAATAGTTACCTTGGGTACAAAGATTCGGGGGGAAAGCGCGGTCGCCAGAAAGAAGCCCTCGGGAAGCATTCAGGCGCGGCAAACCACCGATTATCGACTCATGCGACAATAGCCACCGTTGCCGGGTCCAGTTGCCCGCAACACCGGCTCTCTGCCGGGGACGAAGAAAGCTCCATTTCAACCCTTTTGCGAGGGCGGACTTTCCGGCTCCCACCCCTGACCTTCATCTGCCTTGACTGGCTCGGCGTCAACAAGACGCCTGGCGGGCCGATGCCACTGCGCCGTGTATGGCGCTTATTGTTTCCAATGAATTTTGACGAACTGAAGCTGGCCCCCGCCATCTTGAAGGCTGTGCACGAGCACGGCTACGACACCCCCACCCCCATCCAGGCGCAAGCCATTCCCGCGGTTCTCGAAGGCCACGACCTGCTGGGCGGCGCCCAGACCGGCACCGGCAAGACGGCCGCCTTCACGCTGCCGATGCTGCACAAGCTCAGCATGAGCCGCAGCGCCACCAACAAGTTCGGCGGTACCGGCATCCGCGCCCTCGTGCTGACCCCCACGCGCGAACTCGCGGCCCAGGTCGAAGAGTCGGTGCGCACCTACGGCAAGTACCTGCAGCTCGACTCGACCGTGATCTTCGGCGGCGTCGGCATGAACCCGCAGATCAGCAAGCTCAAGAAGGGTGTCGACATCCTCGTGGCCACCCCCGGCCGCCTGCTCGACCTGCAGCAGCAAGGCATGCTCGACCTGAGCCAGGTCCAGATGCTGATCCTGGACGAAGCCGACCGCATGCTCGACATGGGCTTCATCCACGACGTGAAGAAGATCCTGGCCCTGGTGCCCAAGGAAAAGCAGAGCCTGCTGTTCTCGGCCACCTTCAGCGACGAGATCCGCGACCTCGCGGCCACGCTGCTGAAGAACCCGCAAAGCATCCAGGTCACGCCGCGCAACACCACCGTGCAGCGCATCACCCAGGTGATCCACCCCGTGGGCCGCGGCAAGAAGAAGGCGCTGCTCGCGCACATCATCAACGAGAACAAGTGGAGCCAGGTGCTCGTGTTCACGCGCACCAAGTTCGGCGCCAACAGCGTGGCCGAATTCCTCACCAAGAACGGCATCGAGGCGATGGCGCTGCACGGCAACAAGAGCCAGAGCGCCCGCACGCAAGCGCTGGCCGGCTTCAAGACCGGCGACATCCGAGCGCTGGTGGCCACCGACATCGCGGCGCGCGGCATCGACATCGATGAACTGCCGCACGTCGTGAACTACGAGATTCCGAACGTCAGCGAAGACTACGTGCACCGCATCGGCCGCACCGGCCGCGCCGGTTCGAGCGGCGAGGCCGTGAGCTTCGTGTGCCTGGACGAAGAGGGCTTCATGCAGGAAATCGAACGCTTCACCAAGCAGACGATTCCGGTGCAGATCGTCGAAGGCTTCGGCCCTGAAGACGGCGAACGCGCCGAGCCGATCGCCATGGGTCGCCAGACGATCTGGGGCGGCGCCGGCCGTCCGCCGAGCCGCGACGTGATGCAGGCGGCCGCCAAGGCTGCCCGCACCGAGATGCTGCAGCGCATCCGCGAGAACAAGGCCGGCCAGGGCGGCGGCGAGCGCGCTGGCGGTGGTGGCGGCGGCAATGGCGGCGGTCAACGCCGCGGTGGTGGCGGCCAGGGCCGCAACGCCAACGGTGGCGGCCAAGGCCAGGGGCAAGGCCCGCGCGGCCAGGGTGCTCGCGCACCGCAGGGCCGTGGCCCGCAAGGTCCGGCACGCGCGCCGCACCATGCGCCGCATCAGCAACAGGCCCATCAGCCGCATGACGAGCGCCAGCCGCGCCATCACGGCAACAGCCATAGCCCGACCCAGGCCAACCAGGTTGCGCACCTGCGCGCCGAAGCGGTCGCAGGCGGCGCCGGCCAGCCGGATCCGTTGCGCACGAGCGTCGACCACATGGGTGGCGGACGTGGTCGCGGTCGCCCGGGCGGCGGCGGTGGTGGTGGCGGCTACGGCGGCAACCGTTCGGGCGGCGGTGGCCGCTCGGGCGGCGGCGGCTATGGTGGCGGTGGCCGCTCGGGCGGCGGCGGTGGTGGCCGTTCGTTCGGTCGCTGAGACTCGCCGCGGGTAGAACACCTACCCGGAAGATGAAGAAAGGGCACTCGGTGCCCTTTTTCTTTTGAGGTCGTCAGCGCGTGTGGCAGGCAAGGTTTCGATAGGCAACGGTGACCCGAGCCACAATCATCGCCGCCATGCAATACATCCCACCCAACTACGCCACCCTCTTCGTAGCCACCTGCAACCTCCTCAATCTCGCGGCACCGAACCGCGTGTACTACGAGAACCAGGACGCCTACACCGAGCGCGAGTACGAACGAAAGATCGACTGGATCGGCGAGCGCTTCCATGCACTCAACGCCGACGTGCTGGCGGTGCAGGAGGTGTGGGACGAGTCGGCGCTCAAGGCCTGCATCGCGCGCAGCGGCCTGCGCTACGACTTCGTCTCGGTGCCGGGTGCCGAGAACACGCCACCACACACCGGCGCGCAGGGCACGCCGCGCGTGGGCATCGCGACGCGGCTGAAGGTGGACGAGCTTCGCTCCTTCGTCGACTTCCCTCCGGGCTTCGGCGTCGAGGTGCCGGGCCTGGGCCCCCACACGCGCTTCGAGCGGCCCCCCCTTCTCGCCACGGTGCGCATGAAGCACGGCCAGCAGGTGCATGTGCTCACGGTGCACCTGAAGTCCAAGCGCCCGAAGTTCCTGCAGGACGCCCAAGGCAACCCGCTCGAAGACCGGGACGACCGCAAGGTGGGCGTGATGGCGTCGCTGCGCTCGCTGCTGATGCGCGGCGCGGAAGCCGCGGCCCTGCGCTGCATTGTGATCGACCTGCTGCAGGACACGAACGTGCCGCTCGTGGTGATGGGCGACTTCAACGACAACCCGCACAGCGTGACGACGCAGCTCGTGGCTGCCACCTCCGAAGTGGCCTACGACAAGGCCGCGCGCGACGTGGCCCTGTTCAACGCCTACGAGATGCAGGGTGAATCGGCACTCAAGAAGGACGTGGCGTATTCGCACATCCACCAGGGCTTTCCGGACGTGCTCGACCAGATCTTCGTGAGCGAGGAGTTCGTCGCCACCAGCCGGCACAGCCTGGGCGACGTGCGGCGGGTCGACTATTTCAACGACCACCTGCACGAAGGGCGCGACCGCTCGCGCTCCGACCACGGCTTCGTGCGCGCCTTGCTGCGGCTGCGCACGGCCTGAGGATCAGCCCATGCGCCGGCCGGTCTGCCGGTCGAACAGGTGCACGTTCTCGGCCTCGATGGCCAGCCGCACCGTTTCGTCAGGTCCGGCATCGACGCGGCCATGCACCGCCAGCACCAGCTTTTCTTCGCCGACCTGCACCAGCAGTTCGGTCTCCGCGCCGGTGGGTTCGACCACGATCACCTTGGCTTCGACGCTGTGCGGGCCGCCGCCGAGCGTCATGTCGCCGGGCCGGATGCCGTAGTGCACCGGCTGGCCGTCGGGGGCCGAGGTGCCGGCCGGCACCGGCCAGCGCGCGCCTTGCGATTCGACCCAGCAGTCGCCGCCCGCGCGCCGCACCGTGCCTTCGATGACGTTCATCGACGGCGAGCCGATGAACTGCGCGACGAACAGGTTGTCGGGCCGGTCGTACAGCTCCAGCGGCGTGCCGATCTGCTCGATGATGCCGTCGTGCATCACCACGATGCGGTCGGCCATGGTCATGGCCTCGATCTGGTCGTGCGTCACGTAGACGGTGGTGGTCTTCAGGCGCTGGTGCAGCGCCTTGATCTCGGCGCGCATCGCCACGCGCAGCTTGGCGTCGAGGTTGGACAGCGGCTCGTCGAACAGGAACACCTTCGGGTCGCGCACGATGGCGCGGCCCATGGCCACGCGCTGGCGCTGGCCGCCCGAGAGCTCGCGCGGATAGCGGCCCAGCAATGCGTCGAGGTTGAGTATCTTCGCGGCCCGCGCCACGCGCTCGTCGGTCACCGATTTCTCGGCGTTGCGCAGCCGCAGGCTGAAGCCCATGTTCTCGCCCACCGTCATGTGCGGATAGAGCGCGTAGCTCTGGAACACCATGGCGATGTCGCGGTCCTTCGACTCGAGGTCGTTGACCACGCGGCCGTCGATGACGATCTCGCCGCCGCTGATGTCTTCCAGGCCCGCGAGCATGCGCAGCAGCGTCGACTTGCCGCAGCCCGAAGGGCCGACCAGCACGACGAATTCGCCGTCGGTGATGTCGAAGCCCAGGCCCTTGATGATCTGGACCTTGCCGAAGGATTTCTGGATATTGCGAAAGGTTACGGATGCCATTTGTGATTCCTGGATTCGCTCAGCTCTTGACGGCGCCGGCAGTAAGACCACCGACCATGTAGCGTTTGAATGCGTAGTAGATGGCCGCAGGCGGCAACGCATAGATGAGGCCGGTGGCCATCAGCAGCTCCCATGGCGAATCGTCCGCCGAGAGGAAGTTGCCGAGCGCGACGGCAAGGGTCACGCTCCTGTCGTTCGACAGCAGCAGGAAGGCGTAGAGGTATTCGTTCCATGCCAGCAGCAGCGAATAGGTGCCCACCGCCACCAGCGACGGCACCATCAGCGGCAAGTACACCAGGCGGAACAACTGCAGCGGCGAGGCGCCGTCCATGCGCGCGGCCTCGTCGAGCTCGTAGGGCAGTTTGTCCGACGCCTGCTTCAGCACCCAGATGCAGTACGGCGAAGCGATGGTCACCATCGCCAGGATCAACGCCCACTGGCTGTTGAGCAGCCCGTAGTTGCCCATGGTCTTGTACATCGGCACGGCCAGGAACGCCGCCGGGATGAAGTACGTGAACAGCGCCAGGTTCATCACCGTGCGCCCGCCGCGCACACGCAGCCGGCTGATGGCGAATGCGGCCGTGGTTGCCACGAACAGCGTGAGCACGCCCACCGACAGCGCGATCAGCAGCGAGTTCCACAGCTGCAGCCAGAAGTGGTCGAGGTAGAAATGCTTCTGCTGGAACACGATGCGGAAGTTGTCCAGCGTCGGGTTCTTGGGCCACAGGTGGCCCGAGGTCGCTGAGTCCTTCGACGAGATCGCGAACAGCACCATGTGGTAGACCGGGATCAGCGTCCACAGCAGCACAGGTATGCCGATGAGCAGGAGCCGGGCTTCGGTGAGCACGGCTTTCGGAGTCCAGCGCTTCATTTCGAGAGCCTCTTCATCATGAAGTACACGAGGGGCAGCACGAGCGGCAAGGCCACCACGATGGATGCCATCGACAGGTCGACCTGGTCGAGGCGCAGGTAGCGGATGCCCAGCGTGGCGAGCACATGCGTCAGGTCGGCAGGGCCGCCGCCGGTCAGCAGGTAGACGCTGTTGAAGTCGCCCAGCGTCCAGATCATCGAGAGGATGAGGGAGGTGATGTAGAGCGTCTTCAGTGCCGGCCAGCTCACGAAGCGGAACTTCTGCCACGACGAGGCGCCGTCGACGGAGGCCGCCTCATATTGTTCGGATGGAATGGCCAGCCGCCCCGCCACCAGGATCAGCGTCCAGAACGGCAGCGACTTCCACACGTGCACCACCATCGCGAAGGCCAATGCCAGCGCGGGGTCGTTGAGCCAGTTGGGTCCATCGGCGCCGGTCAGGCGGAAGATGGTGCTGTTGATCACGCCCCACTCGGGGTTCAGCATGAAGCGGATCGACAGGATGGTCGGGATCGACGGCATCGCCCAGGGCAGGATGAAGATCGCCGAGACGATCTTGATCCACCAGCGCGATGTCACGAAGAAGCCGGAGAGCACCAGTGCCACGAGCATCTTGAGGTTGATCGCCACGATCAGGAAGATGGCCGTGTTGATCACCGAGCGGAAGAAGATCGGGTCTTCGACCAGCTTCACGTAGCTTTGCGGATGGCGGGCGAGCCAGAGGCCATAGCCCACCGGGTACAGCACGAACACCACGAACACCAGCAGGTAGGGCACGACCATGACCGCGCCCCAGAACTGCCAGCGCGCATGCCGCGCTCCGGGATTGACGACAGGCGTCGGGGTCGACGCGGCGGCGGTGGCTGTGGCGCTCATGGCATGCAGCTGCTGGTGGTTGCGGGTGTCGCGTGTGCGCCGCTTACTGCGCCGCCACCGTCTTGATGCGCGCGATCATCTCGTCCACGGCCTTGTCCACCGGCACCTTGTCGGTGACGACGCGGCTCATGGCCTTGGCCCAGACGTTCTCGTTGTTCAGCACGGTGAACTTGTAGTTCTTGGTGAACTCGAAGGTCACGGTGCCGGCGGCGTACTGGTTGTAGACCGAGAGGCGGTGCGGGTCGGCCTTCCAGAAGTCGCGCTGCTGCGCGGCCTTGGTGACCGGGAACCAGCGGCCCAGCGAGCCTTCGACGTACGGCGTCAGGTTCTCTTCCTGCATCAGGAAGGCGACGAACTCCTTGGCGCGCGCCTTGTTCTTCGCGTCCTTGAACACCACGCCGGTCTTCACGGCGGTGCGGTACACCATCTTGCTGCCGTCAGGCTTGCTCGGGAAACCCGCGGTGCGGATGCGCTCGGTGTAGTTCTTGCGCGCTTCCTCGCGCTGCTCGGGCGTGAGCGAGGCGTTGTCCGAATCGTCGAGCCACTTGGCGGCGATGGAGATGGTCGCGTTGTGCGTCATCAGCGTCGTCTTGTTGTGGAACGCGACGTTGTTGTCCGGGTCCTTCCAGCTTGTCGACGACGGCGGCGTGCAGCCCTTGGTGTAGGGCGTGGTGTAGTCGGTCAGCGCGCCGATCAGGCCGGTGCGCACCTTCGGGTCGTCGACCAGCAGCTTGCCGTTGTCGTCCACCAGCTTGACGTTGTAGGCGTCCATGAAGGTCAGGAATGAATAGAACGAGTCGCTCGAATCCACGCCCATTGGCATGCCGATGCCGAAGGTGCGCTTGCCGCTCTTCTGGCGGCTGGCGGTCTGCGCCTTCTCGCACCAGAACGTCCAGTACTCCTTCCAGGTCGTCGGGATGTCCGACTCCTTGAAGCCCGCCTCCGCCAGCATGTCGCGCCAGTACTCGATGTGCATCGTCTGCTGCTTGATCGGGAAGGCGTAGTAGGCCTTGCTCTTGGTCTGGTCGTTGTAGAGGTAGGTGGTCTCGATCGTGTTGGGCGCGAAGCGGTCCTTCATGGGCGTGAGCACGCTGCTGATGTCCTCGAGCTTGCCGTCGAAGGCCCACTTGCCCGTGACCTGGAAGTCGTACACGTCGGCGTAGGCCACGTCGGGCGGGCTGCCCGAGTCGAGCGCGGACACGGTCTTGGGGATCATGTCCTGGATCGGGTACTGCGACAGTTCGATCTTGACGTTCTTGTTCTTCTCCTCGAACTTCTTGATGGCGGCGAACAGCGCATCGTCCTCCGCCTTGTAGAAGCCCTTGACCCACCAGACGGTGAGTTTTTCCTGCGCGGCAGCGTGGCCTGCCGACAGCAGGCCCAGCGCGACCAGCGTCGGCGCGATGAGCGACTTGACGAGTTTCATGGTTGATGTCTCCTTCTCTTCTTGGGTGGAATTTGCTCGGGGCGCGAGCGTAGGGTGAAAGAACCGGATGCGAACTGCGGACAAACGCGTAGACGGCGCAGATGCTGCTAGCTGGCCTTGAGCCTGGGCGGCGGCCTGCTCAGGCGCGGCAATCGCCGGCGAGAGCCCAGCACGTCCTCGATGTCCTGGCGCGCGCCGTCGATGAGGCGGATGATCGCGCGCTCGGCCCCGCTCGGGTCGTGCGCGATCACCGCGTCGATCACCGCGCGATGCAGCGGCAGCGAAAGCGCAGGCCCGTCGGGCTTGGCGGTCGATATCTCGAAGCTGGTGCGCAGCAGTGCGCTGAGCACCTTGCTCATCTGCGCCAGCATGCGGTTGCCGGCGGCACTCAGCAGGCCGTTATGGAAGCGCAGGTCGAAGGTGACGTAGTCGCCGCCGTTTTCCACCGCCTCCTTCATGCCGGCGAAGGCCGTTTCTATTTCCGCGATGTCCTTGGCCGTGGCCCGCTCGGCCGCGAGCCTGACGGCCGCCGGCTCCACGACGCGACGCAGGTCCTGCAGGTCGCGCAGGAACTCGGGCGTGAGCCCCGCGCGCGCCTGCCAGGTGATGACATCGGGGTCGAACCAGTTCCACTTGTCCTGGGGCAGCACGCGCGTGCCGACCTTCGGCCCCGTGACGATCAGGCCCTTGGCCGCCAGCGACTTGATGGCCTCGCGCACCACGGTCCGGCTCACGCCGAGTTCCTCGCCGAGCACGGGCTCGGAGGGGATCGACGCACCGATCGCATAGCGTCCCGACACCACGGCTTCACCGAGCAGCTCGAGCGTGCGACCGTGGATGTTCTTGATCATGTGTGATGCGAAATTCGGTATCTCGACGCTCGAAAACACCAAGGGTCCGGTGTGCTGGTCGCGCTTATCATATGATGATTGAAAGCCCGGATCGGCAGGACAAACCCTGAGAGTTCTGCCTCTTATTTCGACAACAAAGAGAGACACTCCATGAGCACCGCTCCCAAGAAAAAACCCGGTGAACTTCGCAGCCAGCAATGGTTCGGCCGCAACGACCGCGACGGCTTCATCTACCGCAGCTGGATGAAGGGCAAGGGCCTGCCGCACGACCAGTTCGACGGCCGCCCGGTCATCGGCATCTGCAACACCTTCAGCGAACTCACGCCCTGCAACTCGCACTTCCGCACGCTGGCCGAGCAAGTGAAGATCGGTGTGTACGAAGCGGGCGGCTTCCCACTCGAGTTCCCCGTGATGTCGCTCGGCGAGACGCTGCTGCGCCCGACCGCCATGCTGTACCGCAACCTCGCGAGCATGGACGTCGAAGAAAGCATCCGTGGCAATCCGCTCGACGGCGTGGTGCTGCTCATGGGCTGCGACAAGACCACGCCCGCACTGATGATGGGCGCGGCCAGCGTCGACCTGCCGACCATCGGCGTGTCGGGCGGCCCGATGCTCTCGGGCAAGTGGCGCGGCCAGGAGCTGGGCTCGGGCACCGGCGTATGGCAGATGAGCGAGCAGGTGCGCGCCGGCACGCTCAAGCTGCAGGAATTCTTCGAGGCCGAGAGCTGCATGCACCGCAGCCACGGCCACTGCATGACGATGGGTACCGCCAGCACCATGGCGAGCATGGTCGAGTCGCTGGGCATCGGGCTGCCGGGCAACGCGGCCTACCCCGCCGTGGACGGCCGCCGCAACGTGCTCGCGCGCCAGGCGGGCCGGCGCATCGTCGACATGGTGCACGAGGACATGAACATGTCGAAGATCCTCACGCGCCAGGCGATCGAGAACGCCATCAAGGTGAACGCGGCCATCGGCGGATCGACCAACCTCGTGATCCACCTGCTGGCCATCGCGGGGCGCATCGGCGTGGACCTCACGCTCGACGACTTCGACCGCCTCGCCTCCGAGCTGCCCTGCCTCGTGAACCTGCAGCCTTCGGGCCAGTTCCTGATGGAAGACTTCTGCTACGCGGGCGGCCTGCCGGTGGTCATCAAGGAGATCGCCGACCACCTGCACAAGGACATCCTCACCGTCACCGGCCAGAGCGTGTGGGAGAACGTGAAGGACGCCGAGAACTACGGCCCGCAGGTCATTCGCACGCTGGCCGAGCCCTTCAAGGAGAAGGCCGGCATCTGCGTGCTGCGCGGCAACCTCGCGCCCAACGGCGCCATCATCAAGCCCAGCGCGGCCACGCCCGAACTGCTGGTGCACAAGGGCCGCGCGGTGGTGTTCGAAAGCGCCGAAGACCTGCACAAGCGCATCGACGACGAGAACCTCGACATCGACGAGCACTGCATCATGGTGCTGAAGAACTGCGGCCCCAAGGGCTACCCCGGCATGGCCGAGGCCGGCAACATGCCGCTGCCGCCGAAGGTGCTGCGCAAGGGCATCACCGACATGGTCCGCATCAGCGATGCGCGCATGAGCGGCACGGCCTACGGCACCGTGGTGCTGCACACCGCACCCGAAGCCGCAGCCGGCGGCCCGCTGGCGCTGGTGCAGGACGGCGACATCGTCGAGCTCGACGTGCCGAACCGCAAATTGCATCTGCATGTGAGCGACGAAGAGCTGGCGAAGCGCCGCGAGAAATGGGTCGCTCCCAAGGCGCCGCTGGACTCGGGGTACTGGAAGCTCTACGTCGACACGGTGCTGCAGGCTGACCAGGGGGCCGACCTGGGCTTTCTGCGTGGTCGCCGTGGGGCTTTCGTGCCGCGCGACAATCACTAGGACCGAGGGCTGAGGGTTCGGGGCGCGATCACGCCGACGAGGGACATTCGCGGAGGGGAGCACCCGGTGGCTTGTGCACGCACCCCGACACAAATCCTCAAAACGCAGGCGACAGACATGACACGACTGATAGCCATCGACTGGGGCACAAGCTCGCTGCGCGGTGCCTTGCTGGACGCCCAAGGCAAGGTACAGGAAGAACGCAGCGATGCGCGAGGCATCCTCGCGGTGCCCGAAGGTGGCTTTCCCGCCGTCTTCGAGTCACTGTTCGGCGACTGGATGCGCCTCGAGGGCGCGCGCTGCCTGATCTCCGGCATGGCCGGCAGCAAGCAGGGCTGGGTGGAAGCACCGTACTGTGCCTGCCCCGCCGGCCGCGTCGAGGTGGGCCGCAGGATCATCGACGTCGACGCCATCCCCGGTGCCAGCATCGCGATCGTGCCGGGCCTGAACGACGAGCACGACGGCGTGCCCGACGTAATGCGCGGCGAAGAGGTGCAGATCTTCGGTGCGATGTCGATCACCGGCCTGGACGACGGCGTCTTCGTGCTGCCCGGTACGCACAACAAATGGGTCACGGTCAAGAAGGGCCGCGTCGCGGGCTTCCGCACCTACATGACGGGCGAGTTCTACGCGCTGCTGAGCCAGCATTCGATCCTGGCGCGCATGCTCGACGCGTCGGCACCGCTCGACGAGGCCTCTTTCCTCGAAGGCGTGACCTGCTCGGAAAACGGCCACGGCCTGCTGCACAACGCCTTCGGCACGCGCACGCTGGCGCTGTTCGAGCGCATGCCGAAGCAGGAACTGTCGAGCTATCTCTCGGGCCTGCTGATCGGTGAGGAACTGCGCACGCAGTCGCTGCAGGCCGCCGGCGAGGTGATCCTCATCGGCTCGTCCGCCCTCACCCAGCGCTATGCACTGGCCCTGCGCGCCACCGGCGTCGCCACACGCACGCTGGGCGCCGAAGCCACCTGGGCCGGACTGCACGCGCTGTCCGGTTTTCTCGACACCGACAGAACCCCCACATGACCACGCCCTTCGAAAAATTCCATGCCGCGATGCGCGAGCTGCCCCTGGTGGCGATCCTGCGCGGTCTCACGCCCGCCGAGGCCGCCGACATCGGCGACGCCATCGCCGGACCCGGCTTCCGGCTGCTCGAGGTGCCGCTCAATTCGCCGCATCCTCTGGAAAGCATTGCGCTGATGCGCAAGCGCTTTCCGCACGCGCTGGTCGGCGCCGGCACGGTGCTCGGCGCGCAGCAGGTGCGCGAGGTGCACGCGGCCGGCGGCGAGCTGATCGTCTCGCCCAACTTCAACGCCGAGGTCATCGCCGAGGCCGCACGGCTCGGCATGGTGTGCCTGCCGGGCGTCATGACGCCAACCGAGGCCTTCGGCGCGCTCGCGGCCGGCGCCACGGGGCTCAAGCTGTTCCCGGCCGAACTGGCCTCGCCCGCCGTGGTGAAAGCGCTGCTGGCCGTGCTGCCGGCCGGCACGCCCGTGATGCCCGTGGGCGGCATCACGCCCGCGAACATGGCCGAATGGCGTGCGGGCGGGGCTGCAGGGTTCGGTATCGGCTCCGCGCTCTACAAGCCCGGCAAGGAGGCCGCGGCGGTGTGCGACGATGCGAAGAAATTCATCGCGGCCTGGACGGGATTGATCCAGGCCTGATCCAGGACGCAACCCAAGAACAAGGAGCCCCCTCGATGTCCGCCGATGCCGCCTACGCCAGCCCCGCCGTCAGCAAGCTGCGCGAAGACCTCGCCCTGGCCTTGCGCGCCGCCGCCCACCACGGGTTGTCCGAAGGCGTCTGCAACCACTTCAGCGTGATGCTGCCGGGCGCGCAGGACCGCTACCTCATCAACCCCCGCGGGCTGCACTGGAGCGAGATCGGCCCCGACGACATCGTGCTGATCGACGTGCACGGCGAGGTGCTCGCGGGCCGCCACCGCGTGGAGCCCACCGCCCTCTTCATCCATGGCGCGGTGCACCGGCTCACGGGCCATGCGGTCGTGATGCACTGCCACATGCCGTACGCCACCGCGCTCACGATCACGGCCGACCGCGCGCTCGACCCGACCGCCAGCCAGAACGCGATGCGCTACATGAACCGCATCGCCATCGACGCCGAATACAACGGCCTCGCGCTCGACGACGCCGAGGGCGAACGCATCGCCCGCGCAATGGCCGGCAAGGACGTGGCCTTTCTCGCGAACCACGGTGTGATCGTGGCAGGCGGCACCATTGCCCATGCCTACGACGACCTCTACTACCTGGAGCGCGCCTGCCTGCACCAGGTGATCGCGCAATCGACCGGCCGTCCGCTCGTGCCGGTCGACGCGAAGCTGGCCGCGCATGTGGCGGCGCAGATCCAGGGCGAGCGCGAGCAGTCGGACCTGTTCTTCGAAGCCCTGCGGCGCATGCTGCCCGCCCCGCGCGGCTGAGCATCCGGCCGATACGGCCAATGGCCTGTCCGCGGGACATGTTCCGCGGTGCAAAGCCATTCACAATTGTGTCTTGACCATGCCGCGTCCGGCGCGCACGGGCTTACAGCTCTTCATCCGATTTCGCTTCAGCCTTACAACAACTTCACACGCAGGCGCGAGGATGAGGCTTCCAACCACAACCGGGGGATCAAGTGAAAAAGCTTAGTTTCGCAATCGGCGCTGCGGCCTTGTTGTCGCTGGCCACACTCAGCATTCCGGCCCAGGCCCAGACGGGCGGGCGCTTCATCCAGGCGCAGGTGTATGTCGTGCCCGCACCGCCACCACCGCCCCGCCACTATTACGCGCCGCCGCCCCCGCCGCGCCACTATTACGGCCCCGGCTACTACCGCGGTCCGGATCGCCACTACGGCCGCCGCTGGGACGACCGCCCGCGCTATGGCCGCAGGGACAACGACGGCGACGGCGTACCCAACCGCTACGACCGCCGGCCCAACAACCCCTACCGCTATTGACGAAGGCCCGGGCCGCGCGCCCGGGTGCTCCATTCGGGCATCGGTTCAGGCTGCCCGCGGCGAGCCGGCATAGGGCGGCGTCGGACTCGACAGGCCCTGCTTGAGCTGCCGCGAGACCTCGTCCGCCAGCACCTCGGGCTGCCCCGCCTCCACGCCCGCCAGCGCCTGGCGCGCCACGTCATCCGGTGAGGCCTTGTCGCCTTCCGCGTGCGCGGCCATGTCGGTGTCCATGTAGCCCACATGCAGGCTCGTGACCTGCGTGCCCTGTGCAGCCAGTTCGTTGCGCAGGCCGTTGCTCAGCGACCATGCCGCCGATTTCGTCGCGCTGTAAGTCGCCACACTGGGGAAGGTGGTCCAGCTCAGCGCCGACAGCACGTTGATCACGCCGCCACCGCCGTTGGCCGCGAGCACGGGCGCGAAAGCCTGCGCCAGCGTCCAGGGGCCGAAGAAGTTGGTTTCGAACTCGGCGCGCGCGGCTGCCACCGCATCGGGCGAACCGAGGAAGCTGGAGCCGCGCGAGATGCCTGCGTTGTTGATCAGCAGCGTGACGTCGCCGCAGGCGCGCGCGGCCGCTTCGGCCTGCGCGGGCTGCGTCACGTCGAGCGCCACCGGCGTCACGCCGGGCAGCGTGATGCTCTTCGGGTCGCGCGCCGCGCCATAGACCTTGCGCGCGCCCGCCGCCAATGCCGCCTTCGCAAAGGCGAGCCCGAGGCCGCGGTTGGCGCCGGTGATGAAGACCACGGAATCCTTGATTTGCATGTGAGCCTTTCGTTGATGGAAGTCGTTGGATGCCTGCATTCGAAGTTCGCGTGAGCCGGGATGCATGAAGCGCGAAGCCTGGGGCAAGCTAGCTTCATCCGGCCTGCGCCATGCGCCGCAGCAGCCCGCCGGTGGTACGCGGCCAGCCGACGCGGCCGAACCAGGCCCCGCCCGCGATGGCCGATGCGATCACGATGCCGTACACCGCCAGCGCCACGCCCTGCGCCCCGAACACACCGGTGAGCCCACCTCCCCAGCGCAGCGCGAGCCAGCCGCCGGTGCCCGCCACCGCCAGGCGCGCGATGTTGCCCAGCACCGGCCACAGCAGGCGGCCCGCGCCCTGCGACGCGAAATACAACACCAGCCCGACGCCGAAGAAGCCATACAGCGGCCCGACCACGCGCAGGTAGTGCGCGCCGGTCTCGAGCATCGCCGGGTCGCTGCCGAACAGCAGCAGCCACGGGCGCGGGAACAGCGCGGCCGCGAGTCCGATGGTTTCTGTGAGCGCAAAGGCCAGCGCCGCGCCGGTCCAGGTGGCGCGCAGCGCGCGTTCGCGCTGCCCGGCCCCCATGCAGGTGCCGACCATGGCCACCAGCGGTGCGCCGAGGCCGAACACCAGCGGCACCAGCAGGTATTCGAGCCGCGAGGCCGTGCCGTAGCCGGCCAGCGCGCCCGAGCCGAAATGACCTGTCAGCGCAGTGGCGATGCCGATCGACAGGTTGGTCGCCACCGTCGACACCGCCCCCACCAGCCCGATGCGCAGGATGTCGCGGAACAGTGGCCAGCGCAGCTTCAGCGCGGCCAGCGTGGGCCGCAGCAGGCTGCGCGGCGAGCGCAGGTAGACGATCAGCGCGACGGAGCCCAGCAGGTAGTACAGCAGCAGCGCCATCGCACCGCCCGCGATGCCCATGCCCGGTAGCGGTCCGATGCCGAAGATCAGCAGCGGCGACGCGGGAACGAGGAACACCACGCCCACCACCGTCACGTTGGCCGGCACCGACATGTTGCCGGTGCCGCGGATGATGGCCGAGAGCGAGTTGAAGAGCCACACCAGCGTCGCGCCCGCGAACACCCAGTTCGAGTACGTGAGCGCAGCCTCGAGCGCCGGCCCCGTGCCGCCCATGGTCCCGTAGAGCCATTGCCCGCCCAGCAGCAGGGCCAGCGTGAAGCACAGGCCGAAGCCCAGCGCGATGACGATGGCGTGCCACACCAGCGCATCCGCATCGTCTTTGCGGCGTGCGCCAAGTGCGCGCGCGATCGACGAGGCGATGCCGCCGCCCATCGCGCCGCTGGAGGTCATCTGCATCAGCATCACGATGGGAAACACCAGCGCCATGCCGGCGAGCGCATCGGTGCCGAGCCTGCCGACGAAGTAGGTCTCGATAAGGCCGACGGAGGCCTGTGCCAGCATCACCAGCACGTTGGGCGCAGCCAGGCGCAGCAGGGTGGGCACGATGGGCGCCTCGAGCAGGCGGCGCGTGCGCGGGTCGAGCTCGGTGTGGGCTGTCGTCATGTCGGGGGCTCCGAGCGTCAGGCCCGTGCCGCGGCAGGCGCGACCTGCGCGCCGGCCTTCGCCGCCGGACGGCGGATCATCATCACGACCACCGCCGCCACCAGGCAGGCTGCGCCGGCCGCGTAGAGCGCCGGTGTGTAGGTCAGCAGCAGCGTGCGCGCGAAGCCGGCGCCGTAGGCGGCCGTGGCGGCGCCCAGCTGGTGCGCGGCAAAGACCCAGCCGAACACCAGGCCCACCTTGGCGGGGCCGAAGGCGGCGCCCGCGAGCTTGACGGTCGGCGGCACGGTGGCGATCCAGTCGAGGCCGTAGAACATCGCGAAGATGCCCAGGCCGTAGATGGTGAACTCCGAATGCGGCAGCCAGAACAGCGACAGGCCGCGCAGGCCGTAGTACCAGAAGAGCAGCTTGCGGTTGTCGTAGCGGTCCGAGAGCCAGCCCGAGAGGATGGTGCCGACGAAGTCGAAGGCCCCCATCATCGCGAGCACCGAGGCTGCGGGCACTGCGCTCATGCCGTAGTCGCCGCACAGCGAGATGAAGTGCGTCTGCACGAGCCCGTTGGTGCTCAGGCCGCAGATGAAGAAAGTGGCGGCGAGGATGAGGAAGGTGCGGTTGGTCGAAACTTCCTTCAACACGCGAAACGGCGTGGCGAAGTTCATCGCCGGCGCGGCGGCGGCAGGCGCGGCCGGCTGGGTGCCGGGCAACTCGCCGTAGGGCAGCAGGCCGAGGTCCGAAGGCCGGTTGCGCATGAGGCACAGCGCCAGCACGCCGATCAGTATGCTGCCGGCCACGATCGGCACGATGGCCGAGCGCCAGCCCCAGTGCTCGATCATCCAGGCCGCGAGCGGCAGGAAGGCCAGCTGACCGGTGGCCGAACTGGCCGTGAGCATGCCGACGACGAGGCCGCGCCGCGCGACGAACCAGCGGTTGGCCACCACCGCGCCGAGCACCAGCGCCGTCATGCCGGTGCCCAGGCCCAGCATCAGGCTCCACAGCACGAACAGGTGCCACAGCTGCGAAGCCATGGTGACCAGTGCCATGCCCAGGCCGACCAGCGCGAGGCCGGTGCAGACCACGGCGCGCAGTCCGTAGCGCTCCATCAGCACCGCGGCGAACGGCCCCATCAGGCCGAACAGCGCGAAGCGGAGCGCCAGCGCCGAGGAGATCTGCCCCGTGCTCCAGCCGAACTCCTTGCCCAGCGGCTGCAGCATGGCGCCCGGCAGGCCCAGCGCGGCCGACATGGTCAGCATGGTGAGGAAGGTGATGGCGGCGACGATCCATCCGTAGTGAATGCCGCGGCGCTGCAGCCATGCGGAGACGGGAGTGGCGAACATGGGACCTCTGCTGTTGGAATTGAATGTGAGGAGAAGCAAGAAACGAAAACGGAATCCGCGCGCGGCCTCGGACGCGATGGGTGAAGGCGTGCGGTTGGAAAGAAAAGGTTCAGTCTTCGGCGTCGGGCTCGTCCTCCGCGCCCAGCAGTTCCATCGACTCATCGATCAGCCGGTGCAGCGCGAGCACACGCTCGACGCCCAGCAGCGCATTGAGTTTTTGCTGCGCTGCCTTCCAGTGCAGCTGCGCCTCGCGGCGCTTGGCATCGCCCTCTTCGGTGATCTGCACCAGCCGGCTGCGCGCATCGGCGCCGGCGCCCAGCGAGATCCAGCCCGCGGCGATCAGCGGCTGCAGGTTGCGGCTCAGGGTCGAGGCGGTCATCTTGAGTTCGCTCGCCAGGTCGACCGGACGCGAGGGCCCGATCCGCGCCAGATTCGACAGCAGCGAGTATTGCGTGGTCTTCAGGCCGCTCTTCGACACCTCGGCGTCGTAGTGCTGCGAGAGGCGGCGCGAGAGCTGGCGCACCTTGAAGCTGGTGCAGCCGCGTGGCTTGGCGAGGGTGTCCATGGGGTATTATTGTAGCTACAACTATTGCATATGCAACTTAACCCTCCGGACAACCCGGACAGGAGAACACCCGGCATGACGCAGAACCCCAGCCAGCTCGACGCATGGATCGCCGAAGAGCGAAAGATCACCGAACGCCTCGAAGCCGGCCCAGGCCCTGGCCTCGCCCGCCCCGACCAGATCGCGGGCAAGACCGGCCTCGAGATGATGCAGGCGATGCTGAACGGCGAGATTCCCTTTGCAGCCATCGCCAGGACGCTGGACTTCACGATCCTCGAAGTGCGCCCGGGCGTGGCCATCTTCCAGGGCACGCCGCTGCCGCAGCACCTGAACCCGCTGGGCACCATCCATGGCGGCTGGGTCGCCACGATGCTCGACTCCGCCCTGGGCTGCTCCGTCCACACGATGATGCCGCCCGGGCGGGCCTACACCACCGCCGAGCTGAACGTGAACTACGTGAAAGGCCTGACGCCCAAGGTGCAGCGCGTGCGCGCCGAAGGCAAGGTGATCCACTGCGGCCGCCAGCTGGCCACCGCCGAGGCCCGCCTCTTCGGGCCCGATGGCACGCTGTACGCGCATGCCACCACGACCTGCCTGGTGTTCGAGACGCGGCCGGCGGGCTGAGCCGTGGGAAACGAGATCCAGCCGGCCGACCTGGGCTTCTTCTGCGCGCTGGCGAGCGCCGGCAGCCTCAGTGCCGCGGCACGCGAGCTGGGTGTCTCGACGGCGGCCGTGAGCAAGCATCTCGCGCAGATGGAAGCGCGCCTGAGTGTCAGCCTGCTCAACCGCACCACGCGGCGCATGAGCCTGACGCCCGAAGGCGAGCTCTATCTCGAGCACGCGCGCCGGATCCTGAACGACATCGACAGCATGGGCGAAATGCTGGGCGCGTCGAAGGCGACGCCACGGGGTCTGCTGCGCGTCAACGCCACGCTCGGCTTCGGCCGCAGCCACATCGCGCCGTTGATATCCAAGTTCGTGCGCGAATATCCGGAGGTGGAAGTGCAGCTGCAGCTGTCGGTCAATCCGCCGCCGCTGACGGACGATTCCTTCGACGTCTGCGTGCGCTTCGGCGCGCCGCCGGATTCGCGCGTGATCGCAAGGCGGATCGCTGCCAACCGCCGCCTGCTGTGCGCCGCGCCGGCCTACATCGCCAGGCGCGGCATGCCCAAGGTGCCCAGCGACCTGGCCAGGCACAACTGCATCGGCATCCGGCAGGGCGAGGAGGCCTACGGCCTCTGGCGGCTGTCGAGCGGCCGGGGCAAGAGCGCCACCACGCAGGCCGTCAAGACACGCGGCACGCTGACGACGAACGACGGAGAGATCGCCGTCAACTGGGCGCTCGACGGGCACGGCATCCTGATGCGCGCGGAGTGGGACATTGCCCGCCACCTGCGCAGCGGCCGCCTCGTGCAGGTCCTGCCGCAGCACCACACGCCGGACGCGGACATCTACGCGGTCTACCCGCAGCGCCACCGACTCGCGGCGCGCGTGCGCGCCTTCGTCGACTACCTGGCACTGTCGCTCGCACGGCAGGCTTCGGCGGACCAGCAGGCGGACTCATCGGCGGCTGGCACCAGGCGGCGGTAGTCGCCAAGGGGGCCGCGGCGGGGTAACCCACCGTCAAACGCAAGCTCAAACGCGCCGCGCCTACGGTCGCGCTCCCTTCGACTCTCTCTTCAAGGTGAGCCTCATGCCCAAATTCGTCATCGAACGCGCCATTCCCAACATCGGCGCCGCCAGCGCCGCCGAACTGCAGGCCGTGTCCCAGAAGTCGTGCGGCGTGCTGCGCGAACTCGGCCCCGACGTGCAATGGGTCCACAGCTACGTCACGGGCGACAAGATCTACTGCGTCTACAACGCGGCCAGCGAAGAGCTGGTGCGCGAGCACGCGCGCAAGGGCGGATTCCCCGCCGACAGCGTGGCGCGCGTGGTGACGACGATCGATCCGACGACTGCGGAGGCCTGACCCCACGATCCTGCCGCGCCCCGTGCCTCGCTCTGCCACACTGCGGGCATGAGGCCCTTCGTCCAGCTTCTTGGCGTGCCGTGTGTGGTGAGCGCAGACGGCCCGGTCGCGCCCATCCGGGGCCACAAGGCCTGGGGACTGCTTGCCTATCTCGCGCTCCAACCGGGCGCTGTTGCGCGGCAGCGCCTGGCCGGATTGCTGTTCGAGGACGCCGAAGACCCGCTGGCTGCGCTGCGCTGGAACCTTCGCGAACTGCGTCGGGCCCTGGGCGACTGCACGCTGCGCGGAGATGCGATCGCCTTTCCGCACGAGCACGTCGCCGGCGTGGACGTTGCCGTGCTGACGCGGGGAGACTGGTCGGATGCGTTGTCGCTCCATGGGCTCGGATGCGAGCTGCTGGAGGGCCTGGGCTTTTCATCGAGCCCGTCGTTCGCAGCGTGGCTGCAGTCCGAGCGACGAAGGATGCAGGCCACGGCGGAAGCCGTGCTGCGCGAAGCCGCCTTGTCCCGCGTGGCGGACGGGGCGCCGGGCGCGGCCGTCGACCTGGCCTACCGGCTCGTCAGCCTGGACCCGTTGGACGAAAACGCGCATGTCCTGCTGGTGCGCTGCCTTGCGGCGGCGGGCGACGGGATGGGCGCGGCGCGGCAGGCGGCCGCCTGCCGGGAACTGTTCAGGCGCCAGCTCGGCGTCGCACCCGGGCCCGCGCTGGCGGATGCACTGCACACCGTGACGGCCACGCCGACAGCCCGGCCCGCCATTGGCCGCGCGGGTGCCCTGGCGCAGCTCGAGGCTGGCGAGGCCGCCATCGGCGCGGGCGTGCTCGAGGCCGGCCTGCAATGCCTGCGCCGAGCCATGGTCGACGCCGACGGCACCGGCGATCCCGCCCTGCGCGCGCGCGCGCGGGTCGCGCTGGGCGGCGCGCTGGTGCACGCGGCGCGCGGCCGCGACGAAGAGGGCGCCGCGGCCCTGCACGAGGCCTTGGCCATCGGCCGTGAAGCCGCGCCCGCACTGGCCGCCGCCGCATGTCGCGAACTGGGCTACGTCGAGTTCCTGCGAGGTCGCTATGAGCGCGCGCTGGCCTGGATGGCACGGGCAGAGCCATTGGCAGGCGACTCCCTTGCCGAGCGGGCCCGGATCGCCACGGTGAAGGGCTCCATCCTGAGCGACTCGGCCTATTACCCGGCCGCCATGGAAACGCTGCGGGACGCCGCAGCCTGGGCGTCGGAGGCGGGCGAGCCCAAACAGGTGATCTACGCCGAGTCCATGCTGGGTCGGGCCATGATCCTGCGCGGCGAATGGGAAGCAGCGAGGCCGATCGTCGACCGTGCCGTCGACCAGGCTGGCCGGCTGTGGGCCGCCTTCCTTCCCTGGCCCTTGTCCTTTCGCGCCGAAATAGATCTGAGCGACGGCCAACTGGAGCCGGCCGCTGAGCGCTTCGAGCACGCCTTCGCGCTGGGATGCCAGCTGGGCGATCCATGCTGGGAAGGCATTGCCGGCCGCGGCCTCGGACTGGTCGCGATGGCGCGCGGCGACGCTGTGCGCGCCGAGGAAATCCTGCTGGACACACTGATCCGCTGCACCCGCCCGCCGGACGCCTACCTGTGGGGCGAGGCCTATGTGCTCGAGGCGCTTTGCCGCCTTGGCGTGTCGCGGCGCACGTCGCCGATCCGCCGGCAGGTGGACGAGTTGATGGACATCGCCGCACGAACCGGCATGCGGGAACTCGTGGTGCGGGCCCACCTCCTTCGCGCCGCCCTCGGCGATCCGGATGGGGCGGTGGCCGCACGAACCCTGGCCACCGACATCGACAACCCGGCGCTCACCGCGTTGACGCTGAACGTCGATTCGCCTGCAGTAGGTGAACGGTATTGAGAAACGACAACCCAAAACGGCGAGATAAATCGGGATTTGCCGAGACTGGGCGGGATCGCTTGGGACGGGTCGTGTAACGACCTTACGCGGGTGGTAAAGCGCTCCCACAGCGCGAATCGCTCACTTTGAGCGGTCTTGCGGGGGCTCCAGCATGTCGAGCTGCTGCTCGTGCCGAGAAGATGCCAATTTGGCACGGACGCGCGTGATGAGGCGGCGCAGGCCGCTGTCGGTCATCTCGTACTTGCGCGAGAGTTCCGGGATGTCCGCCCCGGTGAAGGTGTCGAAGATCTCTAGCTCGATCTGGGCGAGCTTCCGCTGGAAGTCGCGGGGAATGTAGATCATCTGGCCGCCCCTGTGGTCTGCCACATGGTCGGCGACCGAGCTGGCGATGGTTGCCGCCACGGCGGGCGGCACTTCGTTCTCTGTCAATGCACGCTCCGCCGTGCCAGCCAGGTCGGCCAGCAGCTCGTTGCGAAGTTCGCTCATCCTAGAGTCGTTGCTCATCAGCGGCCTCCCAATGCCTCTTGCATGTCGGCGGCCATCGAGCGGCCGACGGCGGCCGAGAACGCCGTCCAGGTGGTCCAATGGGCGTCGAAGCCCGGGGCCTTGCAGTCGGCGCAGCGCCTCCTCTACGGCCTGTTCTTGCGCTCGATCGAGCCGGCCGGCAGCGCGCGCCCCGTGTACCTCGATCTGCAGCTGGTCGACGGCAGCGCGCAGGAATCGCATGGCCCATTTCTTCATGGTCTCGATCAGCTTGCGCATGGCCTGGCTGTCGGCCCAGAGTCTCGGACCACCTGCAGCTCGTGCAGGAACAGCCACAGCGCCCGGATCTTGCGAGCCTCGGGGCTGGTGTCCTGGCGACGGTCGGTGGCCTTGGAGCGCACCCTAAAACCGGCCTTCTTGGCCTGTTCCAAAACACGCATGAGCGCTGGAATGCCCATCTTCGCGGTCGAGTCCGCTCCTCCTGCGGTTTGCAGCATGGTCCGATAGGTCGGTTCGTCCATTCGGCCAGCGCGCTCTAAGTCAGCTTTATGAGCCGGAGTCGTTCTTGAGTCATGGCCGCTCTCCGAATAGGTCGCCGATACTCAGTGGAATCAAGTTCCTGGAGGGCGTATGGAGAGGAAAAAGGAATCTCAACCCGAGTGGGCGGAGGCAGTTGGAGCGATCTCTCTCGTTTGCATATTGGCGAGCCTCGCACTCATTGCTGCGGGTGGCTGGAATTGGTTTGCAAAGTTCCTCGAGACCAGCGCACCTGCTTGGGTTCAAGCGGTTGGAAGCGTCGGGGCAATCATCGCCACGGGCTGGGGCATCACTCGATCTCACCGACTCCAACAGGCGCAGAGAAAAAAAGATGTCGAAGAAGATTACATACAGCTGTTGGCAGTTGCTCACCTCCTCGTCGTGCAAGCGAAGTACGCGGCGGCACAGACCAAGGCATACGAAGCCCTTTCGTTTGGCAACAAGGACGTTGCCCGACGATCCACCCACGCCGATTTGAAAGCTCTGCTTGATGCCTATCGTCGTTTCGACGTCCATCGATTGCTGCGCTACGAGTACATACAGTCCTTCCTCGCAGGTGAAGCAGCCACGCGGCGCATGATTGCAGTCCTTGAAGCTCAACTCGACCCGAATGGCTTCTTCCACGGTAGAGGCGAGAAAGGACAGTCGGACCAGTTGGTGGAGGGCCTTCAAATTCATGCTGATCGCCTGGGAGACGCCATCCGCGCGCGGAAAGCCGACCAGCTCATTTCGAGTTGACGAGGCCAGACCTGGGGCACGGCCACCACCGCGCCAGCGATCAACCTGCTGCGCATCGAGGAGAACCTCAGCGCGGCCCATTTGCGCCTGGCCAGCGCGTACATCGAGCAGCTCGACTGGGCCACCTGCCTGAACCGCTACGACCGACCTCACACGCTGTTTTACATGGACCCGCCGTACTGGGAGACCGAGGGCTACGGCGTGCCCTTCGAGTAGAGCCAGTACGAGCTGATGCCTCCAAGCTGCGCCAGATCAAGGGCAAGGCCATCATCAGCTTGAACGACCACCCGGACATCAGGCGGTGCTTCGAGGACTTCGATATGGAGAGCCTGGCCATCGACTACACCGTGGGGGGCGGCGCCAACCGGGCCGAGCGCCAAGAACTGATTATTTACAGCTGGGACCGCGACTTGGAACCTGCGGGGCTCTTCCAGTCTCCCTTCGAAGCGGGCGGTCCTTCGGCCGCGGCCGCGGCTGCTGCGGCCGCTTCGGCTTGGCCGGTGAACTTCTGCCAGGCGGCCTTGTTTCCTGCCCGACCTGGGACTTGTTCGAGCTGCTTGCGGTCCCGGAGCCTGTAGAAAACTTCTTTCATAGTGTTTTCCGATCTGATGCCCGTGATCTCACGTCCAGTGCCATTGGAAATTTCCGCGTTCTTTTCGAGATAGTCCATGACAAGTTGCTCCGGGGAACCCAGACTTTCGTGACGCAATATCACCACCACGGAGTTATCGCGCTCTTCTATGAGCGGTTGCTTCAGGCGTAGCTTGTCCATTGCTTCGAAGGTCGTCCGGAGCCCTTCGCCTGAGTCCTTGTTCGGTGGATTTTTGAACTTGTTGATCAGTCGCACAAGCTTTGGGTTGCGTGCGAACTGAGTTTTCGTGATGGTAGGGACCGTCACGTGCCCAGGCAGCCGGCCAGGGCTTTCGATCTCCACGCGGTTATCGAAGATCCTGACTTGAACGTCGGCTGCGATGCTGTAGTCGCGGTGGAGGACAGCGTTAGTAAGGACTTCGTGTAGCGCCTCTTCGGGATATGCCACTGGCTCAAGTCCGTTTGGGCCGAGCTTTTTGATTTCCTCGATGAGTGCCTTGCACCGGTCAACCGCGTCATAGACTAGCGTGTAAATCGGTCCTTCGATGGAGATCGGGTCTCCCGCCAGGAAATCGCGTGCACCAGCTTCCTTGGTTTGGTAGCGGAGTATCTTGATGGCCGAGCGCTTCGGAAGAATCGCTTGCGGCAGATCGCAATAGAGCAGCACCCCGGTGACCGTGGGACGTCCATCTACCAACACTCTTTGCTTTGCTACCCACTCGCTCGGTTCCGTGGAGGGAATGGTCTCCAAGGCGAACTCCAAGATGACAAGCGAGTTCGTTACGTCTTCGGCGGTCGCGTCGGTCAGCTCATCTTCGAAGGTGCGAATGCCCTTGTCATATTGCAGCCGCTCAACAGCATCATCTCCCTCAACGGGGAGGTTTTGAGCGCCGCGCCGGACGTAGATCTTGCCGTTTGACGCTCTGAGAATCTCGGCGGTTTTGAACAGGGTCAGATGAAGAACCAGTCCCGGTGCACCCTCACTGCTTAAGAACTCAGCCTCGTAATGGTTCGCCAGCGGGCGCATTGCCTCAAGGACCTGAATATGGGCATTAGCTCCCTCTTGGTCCGTAAAGCCACCCCAAAGACGAGTTTTGCCCTCTGTCCGCTCAACCTCATCGACGCCGACGAAGATCTCGCCGCCGCTGGTATTGCACAGCGCCGACACAGTTTTTGTCATGCTCGCAGGTGAGATGGCACAACCCTTGAGATCAATGAAGTGGGATTCGCCGATCTCTAGCAACGCGGCGCGTTGCTCTTCCGAGAGTGTTCGAACTTGGATGGGCACACAGCACCTCACACGATTGAGCCGCAGCGGATTGCTGCTGATGCAATTATGTTTCTTCGGCTGTAACAAGCACGCTTGGGACTTATCGCAGGATCAGATCCCTACTTATCGCGGCGCGCTTCAAGTAGGCCTTCAGCTCGTAAGTCCAAACGGCTCATCCCCTCTTCGTCAGTGATAATTGTTCGCATTGGCGCCGCACGCCGTGCCGCCGATGCTTTCACAAGAACACTTCACCGTCCTGGAGGATTTTTCATGACCGAACGCTCTGGCGCTCAAGTCCGCGCCGCGCGCGCATTGATCGGCGCCACTACCGCCTGGCTCGCCCTCACCGCCCTGCCCGCCCACGCTGCGAATGACGAACTCACGCTCTACACGACGCGCGAGCCCGCGCTGATCCAGCCGCTGATTTCTGCCTTCAGCGCGCAGAGCAACGTCAAGGTCAACACCGTGTTCGTGAAGGACGGCCTGCTGGAGCGCGTCAAGGCCGAAGGCGCCCGCTCGCCGGCCGACGTGCTGATGACCGTGGACATCGGCGCGCTGATTGACCTCGTCGACGGCGGCGTGACGCAGCCCGTGAAATCGCCCGCGCTCGAATCGGCCATTCCGGCCAACCTGCGCGGCGCCGACGGCCAGTGGTTCTCGCTCTCGCTGCGCGCGCGCGTGCTCTATGCCGACAAGGCCCTGCCGCTCGCAAGCTTCCGCTACGAAGACCTCGCCAGCCCGAAATACAAGGGCAAGGTCTGCATCCGCGCCGGCCAGCACCCCTACAACACCGCGCTGGTCGCCGCGCTGATCGCGCACGACGGCGAAGCCAAGGCCGAGCAGTGGCTGCGCGGCGTCAAGGCCAACCTGGCGCGCAAGGCCACGGGCGGCGACCGCGACGTGGCGCGCGACATCCTCGGCGGCATCTGCGACGTGGGCCTGGCCAACTCGTACTACGTCGGCCAGATGAAGAGTTCCAAGGAAGGCACCGACGCGCGCAAGTGGGGCGACGCCATCAAGGTGGTGCGCCCGACCTTCGCCAAGAGCGGCGGCACGCACGTCAACATCAGCGGCGCGGCCGTGGCGAAGAACGCGCCGCAGCGCGCCAACGCGGTCAAGCTGCTCGAGTTCCTGGTGTCGGAGCCGGCGCAGGCGCTGTATGCGCAGACCAACTACGAGTACCCGGTGCGCAAGGGCGTCGCGCTCGACCCGATCATCGCGTCGAGCATCGGCGAGCTGAAGGCCGACCCGCTGCCCGTGGCCGAGATCGCCAAGTACCGCAAGCAGGCCAGCGCGCTGGTCGACAAGGTCGGCTTCGACCAGTGACGCAAGCGGCCGGGCACGCCTTCCCGGTGCCTGAGGAAGCATGCGAATGACACGACGCCAGCTCCCGGGCCTGCACGCCGCAGGTCCGGTCTGGCGTCTTGCCTCGTTCGCCATCGCCGTCGGCGTGCTCGCACCGGTGCTCACGCTGGTGTGGCTCGCCTTCGGCTCGGGCCTCGGGCACTGGGGGCCGCTGTTTGCGAACGTGCTGCCGCAGGCGGCGCTCAACACGGCCATGCTGCTCACGGGCGTGGGCGTGCTGGTGCTGGTGATCGGCACCGGCTGCGCGTGGCTGGTGACGGCGCATGACTTCCCGGGGCGCGGCGTGCTGCACTGGGCGCTGCTGCTGCCGCTGGCGATGCCAACCTACATCGTCGCCTTCGCGTACCTCGACCTGCTGCACCCCATCGGCCCCGTGCAGGGCGCGATCCGCTGGATGCTGGGCTTCGACAGCCCGCGCCAGTTCCGCCTGCCCGACCTGCGCTCGATGCCCGGTGCGATCTTCGTGCTGGGCTTCGTGCTCTATCCGTACGTCTACATGACGGCGCGCGCGATGTTCATGACACAGCCGGCGCACCTGATGGAAGCGGCGCGCACGCTCGGCGAGAGCCGGCGCGGCGCGTTCTTCCGCGTGGCGCTGCCGCTGGCGCGGCCGGCGCTGGCCGTGGGGCTGAGCCTCGCGCTGCTCGAAACGCTCAACGACATCGGCGCCTCGGAGTTCCTCGGCGTGAACACGTTGACGGTGGCGGTCTACACGACGTGGATCACGCGCTCCGACCTCGCAGGGGCTGCGCAGATCGCGTGCGCGATGCTGTTCGTGGTGGTGGCGCTGGTCTGGCTCGAACGCAATGGCCGGCAGCACCAGCGCTTCGGCTCGGCGCAGCGCATGCGCGCGGTGCAGCCGCGGCGGCTGCACGGTGGTGCGGCGTGGGCCGCCAGCGCGGCGGCGGCGCTGCCGGTGCTGATCGGCTTCGTGGCCCCTGCGTTCTACCTCGTGCGGGAAAGCTTCAAGCGGCTGCATCAGGGCGGCGGCATTTCCCAAGGCCTGGTCGCGAGCCTCGGCAACACGCTGGCGCTGGCTTCGGGTGTCACCGCGGCCGCAGTCGCGGCGGGGCTGGTCGTCGCCTGGGCCTCGCGCAGCCAGGGCGCGGGCCTCGCCAACCGCGCGCGATGGCAGGCGCGTGCGGCGACGCTGGGCTACGCGGTGCCGGGCACAGTGCTGGCCATCGGCCTGCTCACGCCGGCGCTGGCCTTCGACAGCGCGCTCGCCACGGCATTCGGATGGCAGGGCCTGCCACTCATGGGCGCGGGCATCGTGCTGGTCGTGGCCTGCGCGATCCGCTTTCTCGCGATGCCGGTCGGCGGCATCGAGGCCGGCCTCGCGCGCATTCCGCCTGCCATCGAACAGGCTTCGCGCCTGCTCGGCGAAACCACCGGCGGGACGCTGCGCCGCGTGCACCTGCCGCTGCTGCGCCCCGCCATCGCCACGGGCGCGCTGCTGGTGTTCGTCGATGCGATGAAGGAACTGCCGGCCACGCTGCTGCTGCGGCCCGCCAATTTCGACACCCTCGCCACCTGGCTGTATGCCGAGGCCGCGCGCGGCACGTATGAAGAAGGCGCGATTGCCGCGCTCGCCATCGTGCTGGCCGGCCTGCTGCCCGTCCTGCTGCTCGCGCGCAACCAGCTGGGCGCGCCTTCGGCCGCACCCGGCCCCGACCAGACACCATGAGTTCCCCCCTGCACCTCGATGCGATCCAGCTCGCATACGACACACCGCGCGGCCCACACACGGTCGTCGACGGCTTCTCGCTGGCATTGGACGCCGGCGAAATCGGCTGCCTGTTCGGCCCTTCGGGCTGCGGCAAGACGACGGTGCTGCGTGCCATCGCAGGCTTCGAGCCCGTGCGCGCCGGCACGGTCCGGCTCGGCGACGTGCTGCTCTCGTCCGCGCAGAAGCACCTGCCGCCCGAGCAGCGGCACGTGGGCATGATGTTCCAGGAGTACGCGCTGTTCCCGCACCTGTCGGCGGCGAAGAACGTGGCCTTCGGCCTGCGCCGGCTCGGCCGCACGGCGCAGCAATCGCGCGTGGCGGAAATGCTGGCGCTGGTCGGCCTCGCCAACGCGGGCGAACGCTATCCGCACCAACTCTCCGGCGGCCAGCAGCAACGCGTCGCACTGGCCCGCGCGCTCGCGCCCTCGCCCGCCCTGCTGCTGCTCGACGAACCGTTCTCCAACCTCGACGGCGGCACGCGCGAGCGGCTGGCTGCGGAGGTCCGCGGCATCCTCAAGCAGGCCGGCCAGACCGCCATCCTCGTCACGCACAACGAGGCCGAGGCGCACGCCATGGCCGACCGCATCGGCGTGATGCACGGCGGGCGCATCACGCACTGGCTCGACGCAGCGGCGTAGCACACGAGGCCCATTTTCCGAATGGGCTTTCCGGGAAAAGGTTGTTCCGGTCCGCAAGAATCGCGGCCTTCCAGACACATCCATCACCCAGGAACGGAAAGCCCCATGACGCAAGCTCTCACCCTCGTCAGCCACCTGCTGTGCCCGTACGTCCAGCGCGCCGCGATCGCGCTGCATGAAAAGGGCGTGCCCTTCGAGCGCGTCGTCATCGACCTCGCGAACAAGCCCCAGTGGTTTCTCGACATCTCGCCGCTCGGCAAGGTACCGCTGCTGAAGGTGCGGCGGCCCGACGGCAGCGAGGCCGTGCTGTTCGAGAGCAACGTGATCTGCGAGTACCTCGAGGAGACACAGCCCGGCGCCCGCCTGCACCCCGAAGACCCGCTCCAGCGCGCCGAACATCGCGCGTGGATGGAGTTCGGCTCGGCCATCCTCGGCGACCTCTGGGGTTACGAGACCACGCAGGACGCGGCCGTGTTCGAGCAGAAGCGGCTGGCGCTCGTCGCCAGGTTCGAGCGCGTGGAAGCTGCGCTGGCAGCCACGGGAGAAGGTCCCTATTTCGCCGGCCAGAACTTCAGCCTCGTCGACGCGGTCTTCGCACCGGTGTTCCGCTACTTCGAGGTGTTCGACGCGATCAGCGACTCGCATGTCTTCAACGCACTGCCCAGGGTCAAGGCCTGGCGCAAGGCGCTGGCGGCCCGCCCTAGCGTGCGCGATGCGGTGGTGCCTGAATATCCCGGGCACCTGATGGAATTCCTGAAGCGCCACCAGGCCCACCTGCTGACACTGGCGGCTTGATCGCCGCGGCGGGAGGCAGACAATAGCGGCCTCCCTTTCTTCACGCCCAACGGCCCCCACGAGATGCGACTCCTCCACACCATGCTGCGCGTCGGCAACCTCCAGCGCTCCATCGACTTCTACACCAAGGTGCTCGGCATGAACCTGCTGCGCACCTCGGAGAACCCCGAGTACAAGTACAGCCTCGCTTTCATCGGCTACGGCAAGGGCAACCCCGAGCAGGCCGAGATCGAGCTCACCTACAACTGGGGCACCGAGAGCTACGAACTGGGCACCGCCTACGGCCATATCGCGCTGGGCGTGCCCGACGCGTACGCGGCCTGCGAGAAGATCAAGGCCGCGGGCGGCAACGTGACGCGCGAGGCCGGGCCGGTCAAGGGCGGCACCACCGTGATCGCGTTCGTGACGGACCCCGACGGCTACAAGATCGAGCTGATCCAGCGTGACGAAGGCGCCGCCGGCGGCGGCCTGCGCTGATGACCCGCCGCGTTGCCCTGCTGCGTGGCGTGAACGTCAACGGCATCGCGATCAAGAGCGCCGACCTGAAGGCGCTGTTCGCGGAAGAACTCGGCTTCGGCGCGGTGCGCACCGTGCTCGCCAGCGGCAACGTGCTGTTCGACACCGACGAGCGCGATGCCACCGCATTGCGCAAGCGCATCGAGCAGGCGCTGCGCAAGCGATTCGGCTACGAGGCGTGGATCGTGCTGCTCACCCAGAAGCAGGTGGCCGACGTGGCCAAGGCCTATCCCTTCGAGCGCATCGACGACGAGCGGCATCCCTACATCGTGTTCGGCTCGGACACCGCGATGCTCGACGAGATCGTGGAGAAGGCCGGCACCGTCGATGCCGACGTCGAACAGCTGGAGCCCGGCAAGGGCGTGCTGTACTGGCAATGCCCGCGCGGCGAGAGCCTCGATACGCCGGTGGCCAAGCTGCTGGCCAAGACGCGCTACAAGTCGAGCACCACCACGCGCAACCTGCGTACGGTGGAGAAGCTGCTCACCGGCTGATCAGCAGCCCAGCAGGTCGGCCAGCGCCTCGATGTCGCGCGCATGCAGGTTGTTGTCCGGCTGCGGCGACACGTCCTTCGGCTTGGCGCGGCCGAATTCATGCGGGCGCTCGATGTAGGCCGTCTTCAGGCCGCACACGCGCGCGGCGGCCAGGTCGTCGTGGTGCGCGGCGGCCAGCATCACCTGGCCCGGCGTTGCATCGAACACACCCGCCACGCCGAGGTAGGTGCGCGGGTCGGGCTTGTAGGCCTTGAACACCTCGGCCGACAGCACGCAGTCCCAGGGCAGGCCCGCACGCTTCGCCATCTCGGTGAGCAGGCCGATGTTCCCGTTCGACAGCGTGCAGATGGTGAACTTCTTCTTGAGCCGCGTGAGACCCGGCACCGAATCGGGCCAGGCCGGCAGGCGGTGCCAGGCGCGGCTCAGGTCGCGCCTGGCGGCCGTGTCGAGGCGCTCGGACAGGCCGAAATCGCGCAGCACCTGTTCGAGCATGCTCAGGTGCAGCTCGTCGAGCAGCGTGAAGCCGCCCTCGCCCGCGGCAATGCGCTCCATCACGGCCTTCATCGCGGGCTGGTAGCCCGCGCGCCACGCCAGCGCGAAGGCCGCGCCGTCCACGCCCGGCAATGCGCGCTCGACCTCGGCGGCAATGCCGCTGTGCCAGTCGACCACCGTGCCGAAGACGTCGAACGCGATGACCTTCAGGTCGCCCGCGTCGAAATCGGCGCGCATGATCAGCGCGGCAGCTGGCTCGCGGCGCGTGCCAGCTGCTCGATGCGGGCCCAGTCGCCTTCGCGGATCGCGTCGGTCGGCACGATCCACGAACCGCCCACGCAGGCCACGTTCGACAGCGCGAGGAACTCGGCCGCGTTGCCCGCCTGGATGCCGCCCGTCGGGCAGAAGGTGACGTCGCCGAACGGACCCTGCCAGGCCTTGAGCATCGGCAGCCCGCCGGCCTGCAGCGCGGGGAAGAACTTGAGTTGGGTGTAGCCGTCTTCCTGCGCCATCATGATCTCGCTGCCGGTGGCCACGCCGGGCAGCAGCGGCAGGCCGAGGTCGTGGCAGGCCTTGCCGACCGCACGCGTGTAGCCCGGGCTCACGCCGAACTTCGCGCCGGCCAGCGCCGAGGCCTGGGCATCGGCCGCGCTGCGGATGGTGCCGGCGCCGGCCACGGCCTCGGGAACGTCCCTGGCGATGGCTTCGATGCACTGCAGCGCCTGCGGCGTGCGCAGCGTGACTTCGAGCATGCGGATGCCGCCAGCCACCAGTGCGCGAGCGAGAGGGACGGCGTCTTTCACGTCGTTCAGCACGATGACCGGAATGACCGGCGCATCGCGCATGACTTCGAGGGCGGTGAGTTTCTTTGTCATTTCATAGCTCCATTACTTCAAGCACATCCGCGATCCTGAAAATCGCGGTGCTCAATTCCAGAAACACCGCGGAACCGGCTTTTGCCGGGCCACCGGTGTTGTCCCCGGAAGGGGGAAGGCGAAGCGGCACGAAGCACGCGCAGCCTGGGGGCGAGCCCGATTACAGCCATGAGCAGGCTCCTTCTTCGGCAGTGAGTGCATTGCGGCGCATGCCGGCGAACAGTTCGCGGCCGAGGCCGTGTCCATCGGCGATGCGCTGCGCTTCGGGCAGCGTCGCGGTTTCGCGCGCGGCCCATTCGTCTTCGGGCAGCAGCACGGCCAGCGTACCCGCTACCGCATCGAGGCGGATCAGGTCGCCGTCGCGCACCTTGGCGAGCGGGCCGCCCGCAGCCGCTTCGGGCGAGACGTGGATGGCGGCCGGTATCTTGCCCGACGCGCCGCTCATGCGGCCGTCGGTGACCAGCGCCACGCGGAATCCCTTGCCCTGCAGCACCGACAGCGGCGGCGTGAGCTTGTGCAGCTCGGGCATGCCGTTGGCCTGCGGGCCCTGCCAGCGCACCACGCAGACCACGTCGCGCTCGAGTTCGCCAGCGGTGAAGGCCTTGTGCAGCGCGGCCTGCGAGTCGAACACGCGCGCGGGCGCTTCGATGACATGGCGGTCGTCGGGCACCGAGGACACCTTGATGACGCTGCGCCCGAGGTTGCCGCCCAGCAGCTTGAGGCCGCCGGTGGCACTGAACGGATTCGCGACCGTGCGTGTGATCGCTTCGTTCTTCAGCGGCGCCGCGGGACTCCATTGCAGGCGCTGTTCGGCGCCATCGCCCGCCAGCGCCGGGATGTTCGCGTATTCGCGGATGCCCCCCGCGCGCACCGTCAGCACGTCGGCATGCATGAGGCCGGCGTCGACCAGTTCGCCGATCACGAGGCCGGGACCGCCCGCGGCCTGGAACTCGTTCACGTCGGCGCTGCCGTTGGGATACACGCGGCTCAGCAGCGGCACCACATCGGAGAGCTTCGAGAAGTCGTCCCAGTCGATCACGATGCCGGCGGCACGCGCCACGGCCACCCAGTGGATCAGGTGGTTGGTGGAGCCGCCCGTGGCCAGCAGCGCGACCATGGCGTTGACGATGCAGCGCTCGTCAACCATCTCGCCGATGGGCGGGCACTGGAAGGAAATGTCGCTCGCCTTGCCCAGCACGGTGCGCACCGCTTCGCGCGTGAGCGTTTCGCGCATCGCGTCGCCGGGCTGGATGAAGGCAGTGCCGGGCACGTGCAGGCCCATGGCCTCGAGCAGCATCTGGTTGCTGTTGGCGGTGCCGTAGAAGGTGCAGGTGCCCATCGTGTGATAGGCCGCCATCTCGGCGTCGAGCAGGCCCTGGCGGCCCACGAGGCCTTGCGCCGCCTGCTCGCGCACCTTCGATTTGGCATTGTTCGACAGGCCCGAGGGCATCGGGCCGGCGGGCACGAACACGGTCGGCAGGTGGCCGAAGTGCAGCGCGCCGATCAGCAGGCCCGGCACGATCTTGTCGCACACGCCGAGCAGCAGCGCGCTGTCGAACATGTCGTGCGTGAGCGCGACGGCCGTGCTCATGGCGATCAGGTCGCGGCTGAACAGGCTCAGTTCCATGCCGGGCGTGCCCTGCGTGACGCCGTCGCACATGGCGGGCACACCGCCGGCCACCTGCGCGGTGGCGCCGAGTCGGCGGGCCTCGTGCTTGATGATGTCGGGGTAGCCCTGGTACGGCGCGTGGGCCGAGAGCATGTCGTTGTAGGCGGTGACGATGCCGATGTTGGGCGCGCGCTCGGCCACCACGCGGAACTTGTCGTTCGCCGGGATGCCGGCCACGGCGTGCGCCACGTTGGCGCAGCCCATGCGGTCTGAGCCGCGGTCGCGGTCGCGGATTTCGGCGAGGCGGGAGAGGTACGCGCTGCGCAGCCCCTTGCTGCGCTCGCGGATGCGATCGGTGACGTCGCGGACGATGGGGTGTGTGCTGCTGCTCATGGGGTCGGTGGCTCTTGCTGCGTGCCGCCAGGGCGGCTGTGGGCCTGGAGACCCATGGTAACAAGCCGGGCACGAAAGCCCGATGAAATCCGGGTGCCCGCCAATACGAATTCACTCATCCGCGCCCCTGCAGGGAAGCACCCGTGAAAAAGCCCGGCGTCACCGGGCTTCTTCTGCTCTTGCAGCCGATGCGCGCGGCGCTCAGTCCACCAGCTTCACCTCGACGCGGCGCGCCTCGGCATCGTTGCCCGAGCCGGCCGTCACGGCGGGCCTCTGCAGGTCGACCTTGGCCGCCGGCACGCCCAGGCCCACGAGCACGTCGCGCACCATCTCGGCGCGCTTCTTCGCGAGCTGTTCGTTGATGGCGGCGTCGCCGGTGGTGTCGTGGAAGCCCGAGACCACCGCCTTGCGGCCGCTCTCGACGCCTTTGATGACCGCGGCCAGCGCCTCGGCGGCGCCGGGTGCGAGGTCGGCGCTGCCGGTCGCGAAGTAGAAGTTCACCACGCCGTCGACCACGCGGATGCTTGCGCCGTCGGGGATCGTGACCGTCACGGTCTCGGTGACCTCGGCCACCTTGGTGGGGGGGGGGGGGGGGCGGGGCCGCCGCCCC